>JALYSJ010000107.1 GCA_030854855.1 Candidatus Dormiibacterota bacterium | reverse complement strand
AGAGGTCATCGGCCGCCTGGACGATCACGCCGCCCGCAGCCAGGATCCCGCCGAGGTTGGACACCTCGACTTCGATGGGCTGTCCGGAGGCCGGCGAGCCGGTGAAGGTGAGTTGGGGGACCGGCTTTGTCGTCGCGTCCCACCGAGCATCAGCAAGCTTGATTGCGCGCCGGGAGGCTCTGTCGGCCCGCGTCGCGAAGATGGCGGCCCAAAGCGCGAAGGCGGCGGTGATTGCTGCCAGGCCGACCACGATCTGTTCTGAACTCATGGCTTCTCCCGCTTGACGCTTCAGCGGCCCGTATCTGGCGCGAGACGGTAGTTCCGCGCGTCGTAGTTGCGAAACGCCGGAAGAGCCAGCGCGCCTATCAGGCACCCCACGACACACAGCACGCCACCCGAGATCACCGAGAAACGCACGCTGGTCAGCGATGCTACGACGCCGGCCTCAAAGTTGCCCAGGGCCGGGCCGGCCGAATAGCTGAGCAGCTCGATTGACGCCAGCCGCCCACGCAGCGAATCCGGAATGGTCTGATTCCAGATCACCTGCCGGAACACGCCGCTCATCGCGTCCGCGGCTCCGGCCAGGGCGAGGAAGACGAGCGCGGCCGCCAGGCCGGGAATGACTCCGAAACCGATGATCGCGACTCCCCACAGGATGGCCGCGACGATGACTCCCATCCCGTGACGGTGGACACGCCGCGTCCATCCACTCGTCGCCGCGAACACAAAGGAGCCGCCTGCCGGAGCCGCGTAAAGAAGGCCCAGCACGCCGGCTCCGCCGAGGCCCTGAGCGATGGCCGGAAAAAGAGCCATCGGCATCCCGAACAGCATGGCCACGATGTCCACGACGTAAGTTCCAATCAGCTCGGGACGGCTGCGCGCGTAGCGGAGTCCCTCGACGACCCTGCGCAGGCTCGGCCGCTCCGCGCCGATCGGCGGCGGCACCGCCTTCATGAGGGCTAGACAGACCAGGCCGACAACGAACGTCGCGACGTCCACCATGTATGTCGCCGGGAGGCCGGCAACAGCCACCAGCACGCCCGCGAGGGCCGGGCCCGCGATCATCCCCAGCGTCCCGCGCAGACTGCCGAGCGCGGCTGCCGCCGGGATCTCGTCGCGGTCGACCAGCCTGGGGAGCAGGGCGTCGAGTGATGGTCGCTGCAGGGCGTCGAACGAGCTCTGCAGTGCGGCGATGGCGAAGATCAGCCAGAACACCGGGTGGGGGAGGAGAGAGTTCACGGCCAGAAGGCCGCTGCCGATCATCAGCCCGGCCTCGCTGAGCAGCACCATCAACCGGCGGTCGGCGGCGTCCGCAAGCGCCCCGCCGAGCATCGCAAAGGCGACCAGCGCCGCCAGCTCGGCCAATCCGAGCATGCCGACCAACAGCACGCTGTGCGTCAGCTGGTACACCTGGTACGGCACCGCTACCGAGGTGATCATGCTGCCGAAAAACGAGACCATCCGGCCGATGAAGAGAAGCCGGAAATCGCGGTGACGGCGCAATGGCGTCAGGTCGACCGTCGCCATGCTCAGCCATCGAAGTCTGGGTGGCGGAGCGCCGGGTGGCGTCATGGCCGGGCCCATCATAGGCATCGCGTATGCTGGGCGTGAGATGGAGAAAGCTACTTTCGCGGGCGGTTGTTTCTGGGGTATTGAGCATCTCTTCCACGAGATCCTAGGCGTGGAGAAGGCGATATCGGGCTATGCGGGCGGCACGCGCGACAACCCGACATACGAGCAGGTGTGCTCGGGCAGGTCGGGCCACGCCGAGGCTGTCGAAGTTACCTACGACCCGTCGAAGGTTTCGTACGACGAGCTGCTGAACGCCTTCTGGAACATGCACGATCCGACGACGCTCAACCGGCAGGGACCTGATCACGGTCACCAGTACCGGTCGGCGATCTACTTCCACAACGGGGAACAGGAGAAGTCGGCGCTGAAGTCCAAGGAAGAGGCACAGCGCTTTTTCGACCGGCCGATTGTCACCGAGATTCTGGCTGCCCCGAAGTTCTGGCCCGCTGAGGAATATCACCAGCGTTATTTCGCCAAGCACCCGGGTCACCAGTCGTGCCACTTCATCCGCGGCTGGGTGCCGCAGCAGCCCGCCGAGACCGAACCAGCTAGCTCTGCTTAACGGCGGCTGAACCGTCGCCGCGAGGCCTATCCTTACCGGCCAGCGAGCCCGAAGCCCGCAGGAGGAGGTAGCCCGTGCGGTGTGATCACTGTTCCCACGACGTCCCGGACGGCGTGTTCTGCACGCGCTGCGGAGCGCACCAGGCCACCACTCAGGAGTCCGGCAATTCAAAGACGCGGGAGCACGCCTACGCCGCGCATCCAGGGGAGCATGTTGCCCAGCCATCGGTGATCACCACGCTCTTCCCGCACCTCGGGCACCACAAGATGCACGAGTTTCGCTGGGCATTCCTCGCCGGGCTGGCCGGCATCCTCATCCTTTACCTTGCGGGGCTGATCACCGCCGCGATCCTTGTCTCCGCCTTTCTCGTGCCTGTCCTCTACCTGATCTATCTCTACGAGGCCCAGGTGTACCGCGACGAGCCCGCCATCGTGCTGGGATTCACGATCGGCGGCGGCATCGTAGTCGGCATCGTCTTCACTGTGTTCGAGCGCATCGTCTACAACCCGTTCCAGTACACCGCGAGCCCATTCACCAACGCGGGAGTGAGCATCGGAGGGTTGCTGATCGTCGGCTTGCTTCTCCCCGTCGTGCAGGAGGCTTTGAAGCCGCTGCCGGCGTTCTTCCTGCCCAACCGAGCCGACTTTCCGGAAACCATCGACGGGTTGGTGTTCGGAGTCGCCTCCGGTCTGGGATTCAGCCTGGCGGAGGCCCTGATCGGCTTCTCGGGTGTGGTGACAAGCCTGCCCGCCCACGTTGCGCCCGGAAACTGGATCTACGAGCTCGCGACTCTGGCCGTGTTCCTGCCGCTCTTGCAAGGCAGCACCACGGGAATGATCGTGGCGACGATATGGCGCTTCCGCCGAGGTCAACTGGGCCAGCGCGAGATCGGTGCCATCGCGATGGCGGTCGTGGCCCACATCGCCTTCTCTGCCGGCACGCAGGTGATGAAGGACTCGGGAGTCAACGCCCTTTTCATCCTCATCTGGCAAGGGGCGATCGTTGGAGCAGCCTTGATCTACATCCGCTATCTGCTTCACCATGCACTGCTCGAGGAGGCCGCGCACATGGGGTTTGCGGAGACCGTATGTCCGAGCTGCCACGTGCACATCGTTGCGTCAGGCTTTTGCCCCAACTGCGGAATGGCGCTGACTGCGTCACCGACCAGTGTCAAGCGGAGCCGCCGCCCACGCGCAACCGCCCCGGCCGAAGCGCCGGATAAGAAGAGATAGATGGCGCTCACCTGCGCACGATGTGGCGCGCAGAACCCTGACGGCAACCAGTTCTGCGCGGCATGCGGCACGCCGCTGACGGCGGTCGCCGCCGGCATTCCTCCGCGGCCTCCGCCGTCCCCGGGCTGGCAGGCCGCTCCTCCGCCATTGCCGCCGGCTGCCGGGGTGCCTTTTGCCTACGCCTCGCCTCCGGGTTATGCGAGCCCTTACTACTCACCTGTAGGCGCGGCGCCGCAAGCACCGGTCCACCGCACGCCGTGGGTTCTCATCATCAGCGCCGTCGTCGCGCTGATCGTGCTGATGGCCGGCTGCGGCACTGCGATCGCGCTCCTCGGCGGGGGGAAGTACAGCCTCAACGGTGGAGTCTCGGGTCTGCCGAGTCCGACTCCAGGGGTATCACCCAGCCCTGTCGCCTCCCCGACCTTGCCACCCGGCGCGACGTCGGTGTCGAACAACGGTGTCCTCGTCCCGCTGCCGACCGGCTGGACGGTGGCAAGCCAGGACGCGGATTCCATCATCCTGCTCAGCCCAAGCAACTCGGGCTCCGTAACGGTTGCCAGCGGGCCATCGAATCCGAAGCAGACGGCGCAGCAGAACAAGGACGACATCGACAAGAGATTGGTCAGCAAATATCCGGATACCACGCCGTGTCCTGGCAGCAAGGTGACGTCCGGCTCGCTCAACGGTGCCCAGGGGCTCTTCTGGAACCTGTGCTTCACGCTGACCGCGAGTGGGCGCACGATACCAGCCGTTGCCTCGGTGTTTGTCGGCGCCAACTCGAGTGGCAGCGTCTACTACCTAGTGATGCTGACGACCGCCCAGAGCAACCTGCAGAGCCTAACCGCGGAGTCGAAGCCGGTCTTGCAGGGCATCCAGTGGAAGCTCAAGTAGCGGCGGGACTTAGGCCTTAGGTCCGGGGTGACCCCGGCCGGTATTCTGGGTGCCCGTGTTTTCCCGCTGGGGCCGATTCGTCTACCGCTTTCGCTGGGCCACGCTCGTCGCCTCGACGCTCCTGCTCGCCCTATCCATCATTTCCATCTTTACCGGCGGACAGCTCGCCGGCAATGGGGTCTTCGGTGCCGACCTCCCCGCCGGCAAGGCGGCGAAGCTCGTCGCCGACGAGATCCACCCTCAGGGCGGGACCGCCGCGGCTAAGGCCCGCTCGAGTTTCACGTTGATCTTCAGCAGCGCCATCCTTACCGCTGACGATTCTGCGTTTCAGCAAGCCCTGCAGGACGCGGTCGCGCCGCTGAGCAGCGATCCGCGCGTGACCTCGGTGACGACGCCTTACAGCGTGCCGGCCGCTGCGCGGGCGGCTCTCATCTCGAAGGACTCGCACGAAGCGCTTGTGGTTGTGGACCTCAAGGACGCCTCGCAAACGGCGCAGGGCTACATCGATGAGATCGTCGGCAAAGTCCATCCCGGCTCCCTCAGCGTTGTCGCGACCGGCCAGGTGCCGATCAACCTCGCCTTCA
>JALYSJ010000163.1 GCA_030854855.1 Candidatus Dormiibacterota bacterium | reverse complement strand
CCGCTTGGGACTGGCCCTAAACGGTCTATGCCACGACCGCTGGGTTCTCGGCTACCTGCGGTCGGGCTGCGTGCAGCCCATCGCGGCCTCCGAGGTCTCGCGCCGGTTCCTCCAGGGACGGCCGCTCATGCCGCTGGCGCGGCGAGCCCTCTACGAGAAGCGACCGATGGTCATGAATTCACTTGTCGAGAACCTAAACCCTTCGATGGGTTACGACTGGGAGCTGGACTGGCCGGCCCTGCTGTACGCGCCGGTCGGCGGGCTGGACCAGCGACCCATTGGCCTCCTAGTGCTCGGATGCCGGCGCGACCACTGGTACACGGAGGAGGACGTCGCGTACGTGAGCAGCCTCGGCGTCTCGCTTGCTCCGTTGGTCGCGGCGCTGCGCGGGCCACTCGGACGCCTCAACGAAAGCGAAGGCCAGGTCGCCCAGCTGCTCAGCTACGGGCTTTCACCACAGGAAATCGCCCGCGCGATCCAGGTCGATGATCGCAAGACGAGCGCCCTCGTCGAAAGCGTCACAAGGAAGCTTCAGAACGTCAGCGCTGGAGAAATCGCTCTCCCGCTCGAAGACATGCGCCCGCGTCGTCGATCGTTCCGGCCGTGACGATGACCCCGTCCTTGTTGCTGAACACGTCGTCGTTCCAGAATCGGATTACCCGATAGTCAAGGCGTTCGAGATACTCGGTACGCCTCGTATCCAAGGTCTCTCGCTCGTCGTTACCGTGAGTCTCGCCATCAAGTTCGACTATCAGGCGGGCACTTAGGCAAACGAAATCGCCGATGTATCGTCCCAACGCATGCTGACGGCGGAACTTGAAGCCATTCAGCTGGCCCCGGCGAAGGTAGGACCACAACCGTTGCTCAGCTTCGTTCGCATTCTTTCGGAGCTCTCTTGCTCTCTCTGTGTAGATCGGATCGCGGCGCATCGTGGTGATGCTCGCCCGAAAGCTAGAGCTTTGGAATGGCGTTTACACGGCTGAGCCAGTTTCAGCCCCTCACCCTAGCCCTGCGCGCAAAGCGGCGTTAAGGATTGGACTCTTTGAATGCTCCCCAAAAGGGGAGAGGGAACTACCTATACCTAGGTCGGGCCGAAGAGGAAGACCGTAGTGCCGCGGCCCTCGGTGCTCACCAGCTCCAGGCGGCCCCCGATGCCGGCGGCCCGTTCCCGCATACCGATCAGTCCGTAGCCGTCTTTGCCTCCGGCGTGGATGCCGTGGCCCTCGTCTGACACCTCAACCAGGAATGGCCTGGCGTCGAACGCCATCTTCACCCTGCAGATCGACGAACCCGAATGGCGTCGAACATTGGTCAACGCTTCGCGCACCACCTGCGCGACAACCTCGCGCTGATGCGCCGACAGGAGCTCTTCGGTTCCATTGCTCGAAAACTCGACGCGAATGCCGTACAACCTCGCGAACTCATCGGCCTGTCCTCGAAGGTCGCCAACCAGCCCGTCGGGACTGATTGTGGCCGGCCGTAGATCAGCGAGCGTCTCCCGGACTTGCTTGAGCAGCCGCTCCAGGATCTCGAAGACGTTCTTCAGGTTCTCGTCTGGCTGGCCTTTCTTCTTCTCCAGGTAGACCTTGAAAAGGGAGATGGCGCCGGCCAGGTCGGTGGCTATGCCGTCGTGCAGCTCGCGGGCGATGCGCGCTCGCTCGCGCGCCACCGCATCCTCGACCGCCTGGTGGGCAAATCCTTCGGCGTACGACCCGAGCTTCTCCCGCATCTCGGTCATCGGCCGGCGGCTCGTCGCCGCGCGATGGATCCCAACAGCGCGATGGTGAGCGGGTGGTTCAGCCAGCGCAGGGCGCGGCGATAGGGTTGCCACAACCGCCTGGTCTCTTCGATGGCCGCCTGCAACCGCTGCACGTCCGCTTCGATCAGACCACGCTCGCGCTCCAGGCCCTCCGCGAGGGCACGAGAGCGCCTGGCGATGGCCAGGCCCCACACGGCGGCCACCACGCCTTCGGCCAGGATAAGCACGATGGCGCCCACGAGGAGCCACACGCCGATCCAGCCGATAGTGGTCACAAAACTACTCCTTTGAGTCGCTCTCTTCGAGGACGACCGGCGCGATCGCCACGATCTGATCGTCGGCGGCGATTCGCATCACGATGACGCCCTGTGTCTGGCGACCGATCTGCGAGATCGCACCGACCTGTGTGCGCAGCACCATACCGCTCGCGCTGATCACCAGCACCTCTTCCTCCGGATCGGTCACGACCCGCATCGCGGTGAGCTTGCCGACGCGGTCGGTGATCTTCAAAGTGAAGACGCCCTGCCCGGCCCGGTGGTGCATCGGATACTCGGAGACCGGCGTGCGCTTGCCGTAGCCCCGCTGGGTGATGACCAGCAGGTCGCCGCCTGGCGCGGCCACAGCCATGCCCGCGACCGCGTCGCCCTTGGCGAGCTTGATGCCGATGACGCCCTGCGTGTCGCGGCCCATAGCGCGAACCTCGGTTTCGCTGAACCGGATCGCCTTGCCGAGCTCGGTGGCGATCAGGATCTCATCCGAGCCGCTCGTCGGGGTTACCCAGTCGAGCTCATCGCCCTCCTGGAGGTTGATCGCGATCAACCCGTTGCGCCGGACGTTGGCGTACTCCGCCAGCGCCGTCTTCTTGATGTATCCGTTCTTGGTCACCATCAGCATGTAACGAGCCTCGGTTTCCGTTTCCGGGCGCACGAAGACCGCGGTGATCCTCTCGTTCGTCCCGATGTCGATCAGGTTGTTGACCGGCATGCCCTTAGCCTGGCGCTCGCGCTCCGGCACCTCGTGCACGCGCAGCTGGAAGACACGACCGTTCTGCGTGAAGAAAAGCATCGAGGCGTGGGTGTGCGTCGTCAGCATGTGAAGCGCGTAGTCCTCCTCACGCGTTCCGCTCGGGGCGTCGCTTCCCGCCGTGGGTTTCGCTCCCTTGAGTCCTACTCCACCGCGCTTCTGCGCGCGGAAGACGCGCAGCGGCTGACGCTTGACGTAGCCGCGATGTGTCAGCGTGACCACGACCTCTTCCTTCGGCACGAGGTCTTCGGCCGACAGCTCCGA
>JALYSJ010000102.1 GCA_030854855.1 Candidatus Dormiibacterota bacterium | reverse complement strand
CGGGGGAGGGAGTCAGGTCAGGAAAGGGTTCGTCTTCTTTTCTTTGCCTATGGTGGTCGCCGGCCCGTGGCCGCTGTAGACGACGAGGTTGTCAGGCTGAGACAGGAGCTTCGCCCGGATCCCGTCCAGAAGCGCCCTTCCGTTCGAGTTGGCAAAGTCCGAGCGGCCGATTGAACCGGCGAAAAGGGCGTCACCGGTAAAGAGGTTTTCGCCGATCTTCAGCGTCACGCCCCCGGGGCTGTGGCCCGGAGTGTGCAGCACCTCGAAGACCAGCGACCCGGCGCTGAACGTCTGGCCTTCGACGAGGCTTTCCACGTTTGCAATCGGGTTGGTCGAAGCCCCGAACTCGCGACGCATCGGCGTGCCCTCGGCGACGAACCGGATTTCCGCTTCGTGCACCGCGACTGGGATTGGTCCGAACGCGTCGATCAGAGCGGACAGGCCCGCGACGTGGTCGATGTCGGTATGGGTCAGAAGAATCGCCTTGACGTTGACCTGGCGCTCACGCACCAGGTCGATCATCAGCTGCGGCTCGAGGTTGGCGTCGATAACTACTGCGTCATACGTAGTCTCGTCCTCGACCAGGTAGGAGTTGGTGCCGAACTGCCGGTCGGCGGTTGCTTCGACTCGAAGTTTCACAGAGTTTTTCTAACGATGACGTGACGATCGGTTTCGCGACGCGGCTCGAAGCCTGCGCGCAAGTACATACTCAGCGGGCCGCGGTAGTTCCCCTGAGCGGTGTCGTCGCGTGGGCGCGTCGGATACGCCTCGACGGCGCGCAGGCCGCGCGCTCGCAGCCGATCGATCGCGGCGTCCAGCAGCTTCGAGGCCACCCCGTGGCCGCGGTACGGCGCGGCGACGACGAAGCACGCGACGGAGCCAACGCCATCCTGGTCGGCGGGTTGCAATTTGAAGCGGTGCATCACTCCGGCCAGGCGCGTGGTCTCACCGTAGTTGCACCATCCCACGGGCTTGTCACCTTCAAAGGCGAGAAGCGCAGTGACCTGACCGGAGGCTACAGATTCCGTCATGTCCCGACGGTTGTCTTCTGCAGTCCGTGCGGCCCACTCCTCATCACTCTGTGTGCGGTGAGTTTCCATGCAGTAGCAGCTCTGCCACGCGGGATAGTCGCGGAAGGCGTAGTCGTCAAAGAAGCGCTGGTACTCGGGGACCATCTCCGGCGCGACATCGCGGATGTCGATTGCTCCGATCGTCTCCAGCCGCTGGAGCTGGGCGCGCGCAACAGGGTCGGCCGCCAGGCGCAATCCTTGTAGCTGGCTTTCGGCCTCCGACTCCAGCAGTCCAATTGCCGGGCCTTCCCCATCCCAAGACATCTGGACGTGAGATCCATCGCCTGCGCTGGTCACCTTCCACGTGATTAGATGCGGCTCGGCGGCGGCGAATGGCGGCGCAAACAGAAAGCGAGTGCGGAGCGCCATGCGCCGTGGCGGCTCGATCTCGAGAATCTCTGACTCTTCCACGATCGTTCCGGCGGCGTCCAGCCAGCGGATCTTCGCCCCTGCGGTGAATTCGCCCTCGGCCGTCAGCCGGTAATACCAATCGCGCCTGCCAGGGGCCACCAACAGCTCCCAGATCACCTCGCGAGCGCCGCCAATAACGATCTCGCGCGAGCCGGCGGTCAAGAGGCTTCACGGGCGACGGTGTGCACGTCCTTGACTCCCTCGAGCTTTTCCATCAGCCGCGAGAGCTGCGCGAGCGAGTCGATCTCGACGGTGGTTGACACGACCGCGGTCTTGTCGTCGTAAACGTGGACTTCGAGAGAGGACATGTTGACGCGGTTCTCGGCCACGACGGTGGCGATGTCGCGAAGCAGGCCCTGCCGGTCCCAGGCTTCGATCTTGATCGCCACAGGGTAGATGTGGGTGGCCTCGGCATCCCAGTCGACAGGCACCACACGCGCCTGGTCCTGCGCGTTGACGGCGTTGATGCAGTCCACTCGGTGCACCGTCACGCCTTTGCCGCGAGTCGTGTAGCCGACGATGGCGTCACCGGGCACCGGCTGGCAGCACGGCGCGATCTTGGTGAGGATGCCTTTCTCGCCGCGCACAAGGACTCGCGGTACCGGCTGGACGTTTGGAATCAGCGGGATCGGCCGCAGGTCGCCGCCTGGCGTATCCAGTGTGAGCGCCATCCGCATCACCACGGCGTGAGGTGACAGGTCGCCGTAGCCGATCGCCGCCAGAAAGTCATCTATGGCAGGGAACCGGTGCATGTTCGCGATCTCGAGCAGCTTCCCCTCGTCGAGGTCGGCGAGGTTGACCCGGTGCATGCGATGCAACTCCTTGTCCAGCAGGTCGCGGCCCTTGCCCACGTTCTCCTCGCGGCTCTGGCTCTTGAACCACTTGCGAATGCGTTCCTTCGCGGACGCGCTCTTGACGAAGTTGAGCCAGTCTCGTGTCGGACCGTGCGGGCCCTTGGAGGTCAGCACCTCGACGATCTCGCCGTTCTGGAGCTCGTAATCGAGCGGCACCATTCGCCCATTCACCTTGGCGCCAATGCATCGGTGTCCGACCTCTGTGTGGATGCGATAAGCGAAGTCGACAGGCGACGAGCCGGCGGGTAGGTTCAGCACGTCACCTTTCGGTGTGAACACGTAGACCTCGTCCTGAAAGAGGTCGACCTTGACCGTGTCCAGGAACGACTCGGCATCCCCCACCTCGTTCTGCCATTCGAGGAGGCTGCGCAGCCAGGCAAGCTTCTGATCGAAGCTCTTGTCCTTGCCACCTTCCTTATAGGTCCAGTGCGCGGCAACGCCGAACTCCGCGATGCGGTGCATCTCGTGAGTGCGGATCTGGATCTCGATCGGCTCGCCGGTGTGGGTGATGACTGTGGTGTGCAGCGATTGGTAGCCGTTCGACTTCGGCATCGCCACGTAGTCCTTGAAACGGCCCGGGACCGGCTTCCACAACGAGTGGACGACGCCGAGGACCCCATAGCAATCGCGCACCGAGTCCACGTGGACTCGGATCGCGGAGAGGTCGTAGATTTCGGAGAAGTCCTTGTTCTCGCGGGTCATCTTCTGCCAGACCGAATAGATGTGCTTGGGGCGGCCTGTGATCTCCGCGGAGATGCCAATCTTCTCCAGCTCGCGGGCGAGAATCTCACGGAGGTCTGACACCAGCGTCTCGCGCTCATGGCGCTTGCGGGCGATCCGCTTGACGACGTCTTCGTAAGCCTCGGGCTCCAGGTTGCGGAAGGCGAGGTCTTCCAGCTCCCACTTGATCTGACCGATGCCGAGCCGGTGCGCAAGCGGCGCGTAGATGTCCAGGGTCTCTCGCGATATCTTCCGGCGCTTGACCTCGGGCAGAGGGTCGAGGGTGCGCATGTTATGGAGCCGATCGGCGAGCTTGATGAGGACGACCCTCAGGTCCTCCGCCATCGCGACCATCATCTTGCGGATGTTCTCCGCTTGCTGCTGCTGGTCGGAGCGGAGGGCGATCCGGCCCAGCTTGGTCACACCGTCCACCAGACGCGCCACCTCCGGGCCGAACTCGCGCTCCACCTCTTCGGCGGTAAGCGCGGTGTCCTCCACCGTGTCGTGGAGGAGGGCGGCGGCGATGGTCGGCGCGTCGAGCTCCAGGTCCGCGAGGATGGCCGCGACCTCGAGCGGGTGATTGACGTATTCCTCGCCTGACAGGCGTCGCTGTCCCGTATGAGCGCTCGAGGCGCGCTCGTACGCCTTCCTGACCACGTCCTGGCCTTTCGGGTCCAGGTGATCGGCGACTTTAAGAAGGTCGGAAACAGTCATCTGTTGCTGGGTGAGAGTTTAGGCGGGCATCTCTCCAGGGACTCCGGGCCTCGAGATCGCGACGGCCCGTGCGTATGGAGGTTCCCCTTGGCGGACACGCTCCTAGACTTACCCATCGCTGTGGTGGCCCAGTCCCCGTGAGCTCAGAGAAGGCTACTTTCGCGCTCAGGGCCGGATTCTCGACGGCAACCGCTGTGCTGGTCCTCCTGGGTGCGTCGCTCAACGTCACCGGGCGATCGGGCGTGACGGCGTTCTTTGCCGTGGTAGCAGGCCTTTTCGCCCTGGCGGCGGGCGTGCTCAACCGCAACTGGCAGGGCTCCGTCCCCCTGGCCTTTGCGGCCCTTCTGGTGATGCTGTTCTCCGCCCAGTTCAATCTGCGAGACCCCCACCTGCTCCTGCAGCTCGTTGGACTTCTTCTGCTGGGGCTCGGCGGCTTTGTCGGCAGCACCGCGTATCGCAACCTGTCGGACGCGATCAAGAGCCACGTCGGCGACCTTGAGACCACCCGAGCGCAGCTCGAACACAGGCATCGAGCCTTCCTGGCGGCGACCTCTGACGCGGAAAACGCCCGTCCCCTGAGTGATATCGCGGGTCTGACCGCACACATCGCACACCTGACCGGCGCCGACCTCGCCTGCTACTACACCTCGACAGCCGACCAGAAGCAGTTCGTGCCGCAGGCGCCGGGGATCGGCCTCGAGCGGCTTCATCCGCAGCCGGTGGCGCGTGGCGCAGAGAATGCCGGACCTCTACTGAAGGCGATCGAGTCGCGCAGCGAGTACGCCGGCAGCGACCGGGCCGGGCTGGCCGAGCTCTTCAGCTATGTTCCGGAGGAGCTGCATGTCGCCAGCCTGATGGCGGTGTCCATGCATTTCGGCGATCAGGTCGGCGGCTTCATCCTTCTGGGCAAGAAGGACGGGGATTTCGATGACGACGACCGCCGGCTGGCCATCACCCTGATCCGGCGCGCGGGCGCCCACCTTGCCAGCGCTCACGCTGTCGCGCTTTCGCGCAGGGAATCTGCCCGCTACTCGCTGTTCAACGAGCTGGTCAAGGAAACGTCCGGCAAGACGATGGAAGAAACGCTCCGGCTCGTCATCGAGAAGGGCAAGCAGGTCATCGCTTACGACACCGGCGCGGCAGTGATCTTCCATCCCGACAACACGTATGCAAGTCTCGGCACTTCCCCCGGCTCGGGTCCGGTCGAAGGACCGTTGATGAAGGTGCGGGCCGGCGAGGCGGTTCTGCGCACGCTGATCACCGCCGACGAGCACATCTACAGCGGGCTTTTGCCCGACAAGGAAGGCGGTGCGATCAACGAAGCGCTCGCGCCCATCCTCGGCCACGACGGCGTCATCGGAGCGCTGTGTCTCGGGCGCATTGGCACCGCCGGCTTCACGCAGCGAGATGTCTCCGCCCTCAACGAGCTGGGATCGATGGCTGGGATCGCGCTTGAGAACTCACGCATCCTGGAGGCCGTCACCGGCCAGGCTTCGACCCTCGACACGACGCTCGACGCGCTGGGCGAGATCTCGCAGGCGCTGACCACCGTCACTCAGGGCTCGAAGGTCCTGGAGCAGAAGACGCTGGACACCGCGGTGCGGGTGACGATGGGCACCGCCGGGCTGATGACTCGCAGGACTGCCGAAGGCCATCAAGCCGTCATCATGTCGCTCGGCTTTCCGACTGAGGTCAACGGGGTGTCGTTTCAGAACGGCCAGGGGATCGTCGGCGCGGTGATGCTCAACGGCCGGCCTACAGCCGTTCCGGACATCAGCGTCAGCTTCGACATCGGCAATCCACCGGACCTCGTCGCGTATGGGTTGCAAGCCGCGATCTGCATGCCGATGTTGGAGGACGGTCACCTGTGGGGCACGCTGTCCGTTTTCGACTCCAAGAAGAGGGAATGGACGGCGAACGACAAGCGAGTGCTTGCGACGCTCGGGAACCAGGGGGTGGTGGCGGTTCGGAACGCGGAGCTTTACGACAACAACCAGCGGAGCATCTGGGAGCTGAAAAACCTGCAAGAGGCATTGCAGGCCGCCACTTCCACCCTGGACCTGAACCAGGTGCTGCAGCAGGTGCTGGCCGGCGCCGCAAAAGCGTCCTCAGCGCAGATCGGCGCCCTCGCCCTTGAAGATTCGGGAAAGCTCGTGCTCAAGGGCGGGTTCGGCACAGACTCCACCACCGCCGAACGCCTCGCGCTTGGGCTGGGCGGCGAGATCTGCCGCGATGTGATAAGCACGGGGACCTCGGTGATGCAGGTTATGGACCATGAGACCGCCGAGGACAGCCCGCTGAACCCGCGGGCGGTGCTGTGCGTCCCCATAACTCTTCGCGGCCAGCCGCAGGGGGTGCTGTTCCTGGCCAACTACCAGGTGGGGCACATCTTCACCGACGACCATCGCAACCTCGTCGCCGAACTGGCATCGCAGGCGGCGGTCGCGATCGACAATGCGCGGCTGTTCAAAGACCGCGAAGAGGTCATCATCTCGTCCCTCCAGGCGCTGGCCAACGCGGTCGACGCACGCGACCCGTACACGCGGGGCCACTCGGAGCGAGTGACCCAGTACTCGCTGGTCATCGCGCGGCAGATGAAGTACGCGCCGAAAGAGCCGGGCGCGTGGCTCCGGCTCGAGCGCGGAGGGCGGCTGCACGACATCGGAAAGATCGGCGTGCCCGACGCGGTCCTGCAGAAGGCCGGGAAGCTCACCGACGAAGAGTTCGCGCAGATGAAGGAACACCCCGTCGTCGGTTTCAACATCCTGAGCGGGCTGAAGATGCTCACCGACGAGCTGGTCATCGTCCGTTCACACCACGAGCGTTACGACGGGAAGGGCTATCCGGACCGGATCAAGGGCGCGGAGCTGCCGTTGTACGCATGGATCGTGAGCGCGGCGGACGCGATCGACGCCATGACGTCGGACCGGCCTTATCGACGAGGCATGTCCATGCAAGTCGCGGTCGACCAGGTGCGGACGGGG
>JALYSJ010000137.1 GCA_030854855.1 Candidatus Dormiibacterota bacterium | reverse complement strand
CTGGCACATCAATCGTGTCAGGGGTATCTGGTTGGTCGCCGCCGGCAGCGCACTCAACCTTGTTGTGATCGCGGCCAACGGCGGGCGCATGCCGGTGGCCTCGGAGCTGGCCGGCCGGCTGGTCCAGCGCGGGCACATCGGCCAGTACGTCGTCATGGCTTCCGACACTCATTTCAACTGGCTCGCGGATTGGATCGCGCTGCCTGGGCTGTGGCGATGGGTGCCCATCGAGGCTTACAGCCCGGGCGATCTCTTCGTCGCCCTGGGGATCGCTTCTCTCATAGCCATCGGGATGTCGAACCGAGGGGCCACGGAAACCCAGCCACGTATAGTGAGTGACCCTCCGTGATCATCTTCTGGATCTTCACGCTCTTCGTCGGAAGCTCAGCCTTCGCCTTCGCTCTCATCTACTTGCAGCTGGGCATCGGCTGGTCTCTGGCCTATGCCGTCGCGGCCATGCTCGTCTGCCGCGGCTTCCTCAGCATGGGGAAACGCTGGCTGATTGTCCGCGAGCACATCGCCCCCGAAGTTGATGTCAATCAGCGCACAGTGGAGACCAACCGAGCGATCTTCTGGAAGCGTGCGATCTTCCTAGCCCTGGTGCCGATCATCTATTTCGGTGCCGCCAACGTCATGTTCGGCCTCGCGCCGGACGAGGCAATCGCCGCCCTGCCGCAGTTTCTGCAGACCGCCCTCACCCAGCTCGTCTATCTGTTCTTCCTCCTGCTTGCCAATTCCGTCCTCTTCCTCGGGCCGTTCTACATCCTCTCGCGCATTGGCAAGACCATGATTAGCCCGGACGACGCCCGGTTCGGAGTGGACATGGACGACGTTCGCGGCCAGAAAGCGGCGGTCGGAGAGATGCGAAGGATCCTCAGGCTGATCGAGCACGGAAGGCTGTACGTGAAGGCAGGCGGCAAGCGCGAGCGGGGCGTCCTGATGGTGGGGCCTCCCGGAACCGGCAAGACGATGCTGGCAAAGGCGATCGCTTCGTCGCTCCACGTCCCGATCTACGTTGCGAACGGCGGATCGTTCGCCATGTTGTTCATGGGCATCGACGCCATCAGCGTGTACCTGATGGTTCGTGCGGCAAAACGCAAGGCCAAGGTTTGGGGTGGATGCATCATCTTCATCGACGAGATCGACGCTCTGGCACAGAGGCGTGGCGGAATGGGCGGCGGGGGGACGGGCGGCATGATGGGCGGCATGATGGGCGGGGGCGGCATGATGGGTTTGAACATGCTGCTCGTCCTCATGGACGGCGTCGACAACCCGGGCTATTTCGTGCGACAGCTGCGCGGGCTGGTGAACATAACTCTCGACGGGCTCTTCATTCCGCGCGTAATCGGTTTCAACGGAACGCGGATTCCACTGCGTATCCCCGCCCTCAAGGCGCCCGCCTTCAACATCCTCTTTATCGGCGCCACCAACCGGCCGTCTGTGCTGGATGAAGCAGTGACCCGGCCGGGTCGATTCGGCCGGCAGATCGTTTTCCGCCTCCCCGCGCGCGAAGACCGCAAGGACATCGCCGCTCTCTACTTCGACAGGAAGAACCACGATCCGGCGCTCGACACGCCGAGCCGGCGCGATGAATTCGCACGAATCACCGACAAGTACTCGCCGGCCGACATCGAGCAGGTGCTTTCGCTGGCGCTGCTCTACGCCTTTGAGGACGGACGTGACGCTTTCAACTGGAAGGACCTCCGCGAGGCGATGGGTAACGTGGAAGCCGGCCTTGCGATACCCGTCGAGTACACGGAGCGAGACAGGATCGCTGTGGCTCGACACGAGCTCGGCCATGCCGTGGCGTCGCATTTCTTCAAGACCGATCACTCGCACGTACGCCTTTCGATCCGGCGGCGGGCGACCGCGATCGGCGAGATCGGCGGCTATCACAAGGACATGCCCGCGGAAGAGGAATGGATGAAATTCCGCTCCCAGATGGCGGCCGAGATCCGACATGACCTCGGCTCGATTGCTTGCGAGCACGTCTTTTATGGCGAAGGTACCAGCGGCGTCTACATGGACCTGAGGATGGCGACGGCGATGGCTACCGCCATGGTGGGGACAATCGGCATGGGGCCAGACAAGCTCGATCCGAAGATGTCCGTCAGAGCCGCAAAAATCGGTGAGCAGCTCATATCCGTGGCCGAGATCGCGCAGGGAATTCAGGTCCAGGGGACCTTGGCCGGCGCCGTGTTGAACAACCCGCGGAGCAGGCGAGTGGTCTCGCAGATCCTGGGCGCCGCCTACATCGACGACTGGCGTCTCATGTACGTGAACAAGGAAGCGATCGACCTGGCGGCCGAAGCTCTGATCGCCCAGGGAGAGCTCATGGGCGACGAAATCTCTGGACTGCTCGACTCGGTCGGCCTCCGAAAGCCGACCGACGCGGACCCGTACCCGGAAGACCTGCCTTCAGTCCCAGACGAGCGCGAAACGCCATCCGTCATGACGGGGTCGGCCTGATCCGGCTCGCGGCAGGGGCCCTGGTCGCGCTGGCCCTTGCGCTTCCCGCGCAGCCAGTCCACGCCCGCGACACGGACGTGGGCCCAACCCCGCAGCACCAGGCGGCTCGCATCATTGCCGCCGAGCTAGCGATGAGCCGGGCCTCGGCCGAGCTCGACGCACTCAATGCCCAGCAGGCGTCGGGTCTCATCGACTCGATGCGCATCGAGCTCGCCAGGGACCGCGCCGCTTACGCATTTCGGGCGGCGGCGCGCGAGGAGGAGCTGCGCATCTATGAGCTCGCCGGCTACGCGAGCGTTGAAAACGCCGTCGTCCCGCTGCTGCCATCGAACCTCCAGGGTTCGGTGCGGAGCACCATCGCCGGCCTTCACTCTCTCTACATCCTCGGCGGCATCGACGAGTACTACTTGGTGAACGTTCACTTCACTCATCCCTACACCGACGCCAAGCCTGTGAGCCAGCTGCGCTCCTTCTACCTGGAGGCGCAGCGGAAGTACGGAGTGGACGCGAGCTACCTTGCCTCCATCAATTTCATCGAGAGCAACTTCGGGCGCATCAACGGACCGTCGTCCGCCAACGCTCTAGGTCCGATGCAGTTCCTCCCTAGCACGTGGGCGAACTATGGACAGGGCGGCAACATCATGGATCCACACGATTCCATCCTGGCCGCGGCTCGCTATCTCGTGCACTATGGCGCCCCTTACAACATGCGTGTCGCAATCTGGCATTACAACCTCGACTACGACTACGTTGACGCGGTGGAGCTATTCGCGCGTGCCTACCGCACCGACCCGGGATGGCTCGACCGCATGTATTACTGGAACACGTACGGATGAGGTTCCTAAAACACACCGCAGTTGTGATGGGACTGCTGGTCGCTGCAGCGTGCACAACGCATCCGCTTGGCACGCGCACCTCAGCAAGCCCGGGCGCAACAGCGAGTCCGACCGCTGTGGTCACGATCCCGGTCGTGAGCCCAGCGCCCGCAACGGCGGGAGCATTCGATCCCGCTCGCGTGGTCCGCGTCCTCGGACCGGCGGTGGCGGAGCTCATCGTTACGCAGACGGCGGGCGGCAGAGGCATCGGCAGCGGATTTGTCATCGCCCATAAGAACGGCGCCAGCTACCTGGTCACGAACAACCATGTGGTCGCCGGTGCAAGCAAGGTCATCGTCCTTATGCCGGATGGCCGTCATTTCACCGCGACGGTCCAGGGCAACGACCCGATACAGGACATTGCCGTGGTCAAGGTGAGCGATGGGTCGCTCCCGCTCGCCCAGTTCGGCGACTCGACCAAGCTCGTGGTCGGTCAGCAGGTGGTCGCAATCGGAAGCCCGCATGGGAACCAGAGCTCGGTGACCGCTGGAATCCTCTCAGCGCTCCACCGCACCGTGGCCGCGAGCCGCGGGGCCGGGACTCCCAGCGAAGACCTTCCAGACGTTCTGCAGACCGACGCCGCGATCAACCCAGGAAATTCAGGTGGGCCGCTTGCCGACGCGGACGGCAACGTGATCGGGGTGAACACCGCAAGGGATGCGACCGGTCAGGGCATCGGTTACGCGATTCCAAGCCTCATCGCCAAGCGCATCGCCCAGGACCTCATCGCCGGCCGCAAGCCGGGCCACCCGTATGTGGGCGTGTGCTACCAATCGGAGGACGCGTTCCTTGCCAGCGGCAAAGACTTACCCGGCTACGGTGTGCTCGTGACGGCGGCCCTGGCGGGGACTCCGGCCGCGAAAGCCGGGCTGAAGGCGGGTGACCTCATCGAGAAGGTGGACGGGGTCGAGCTGAACAACGGCCAGACGCTTGGCGGGGCGATCCAGCCGCGAGCTCCGGGCGACACCGTGCAGCTGACGATCCTGCGCTCAGGTTCCACGACGATGCTGCCGCTGACTCTTGGCGACCGCTCGTCGGCATCCTCAGCGAGCTGCGCCACGACGCCTTAACTCTCGGCCCCCAGGACCCTTAGAGTAAGTACTCATGGAGTACCGGATCGAACAGTTGGCGCGCTCGGCCGGCGTTGCTGTCGACACCATCCGCTTCTACCAGGGCAAGGGCCTGCTCGACGCCCCGCGCCGCGAGGGCCGCGTGACCTGGTACGGCGAAGGCCACCTGGGCCGCCTGCGGCGGATCAAGGAGCTGCAGCAGCAGGGATTCACGCTGACGGTGATCCAGCGCTTCCTGACCGGCGAGCTGGAGCCGTCGGATGAGGCGCTGGTAGCCGCAATCACGCAACCGGCGGCACCGCAATCCCTGACGCTGGGCGAGCTGGCCGAGCGCAGCGGGGTGGCCGAGCCGCTGCTTAAGAGCCTGGAGCAGGCGGGCCTTCTGGTCCCGATGGAGGGCGGCGACGAGCCGCTCTATCCCGCCGATGACCTCGA
>JALYSJ010000114.1 GCA_030854855.1 Candidatus Dormiibacterota bacterium | reverse complement strand
GTCCAGTCCGAGGCTCCGCATGGTGTCGACCCTCAGCTGGTGCTGTTCTTCGACTCGGGCAACCTCGAGCGCTCGGGAAGCAGCGTCAAGCAGATCGCGGCGCACGCGACGATCGTCAACATCGACCATCACCCATCCAACTCAAGGTTCGGAGACGTGAACGTCATCGAGCCGGAGGCCTCGGCGGTTGGCCAGATGGTCTTGGAGATGATGGATCACTTCGGCTACGCGATCACACCGACGATTGCGACCAACTTATACGTCGCGCTGCTGACCGACACTGGCGGTTTTCGCCACGAGAACACCACCCCTCGCGCCCTGGAAGACGCCGCCAGGCTGGCTCGCCTTGGAGCCGATCCCGGTCACATCGCAACCATGGTCTACAAGATGCGACCGGAGACGACGCTCAAGCTGAGCAGTCTCGCTCTCGCCACGATGCGGGTCGAGATGGATGGTCGCCTTGCGTGGGCCGAGGTGACGCGCCGCATGCTGAAGGAGGCGAATGCGGTGATGGCCGAGTCCGAAGGCATCATCGACACGCTCAACAGCATCGCGGGGCTCGAGCTCGCCATCCTCTTCAAGGAAGTGAACGACTCCCTCACCAAGATCAGCGTCAGGAGCCGTGGGGCGGTTGACGCCGCCGCGTTGTGCGCTTCGTTTGGCGGCGGCGGCCACATCCGCGCCGCCGGCGCGGAGATCGAGCGGCCGATGGACGACGCTGTGCGGATGGTGCTGGCGGCCGCCAAGGAGGCGATCGTTGCCACCTCTTCTCCGAGCTGACGTCGCCCAGTCGCGGCGAGCGGTATCTCAATTTCCGACAGGAGTACTCAACGTTGACAAGGCGGCAGGCGACACGTCGTTTGCAGTCGTCAACCGGCTCCGCCGCCTGACCGGAGCGCACCGCGTCGGCCACGCGGGCACTCTCGATCCCCTGGCTACGGGCGTCTTGCCGATCCTCTTTGAATCGGCGACGCGGCTCTCCGAGTTTGCGCTGAAGCTGCCCAAGACCTATGTCGCCGACATCTGCCTCGGCTTCACGACCGCGACGGACGACGCGGAGGCCGAGCTGCAGCCGGTCGGCGACCCTGGCGGCCTCAACGAGGCCGACGTGCTCGAGGGTCTTTCCGCGTTCTCAGGGCGAATCCTTCAGGAGCCGCCGGCTTTCTCCGCTGTCAAGGTGGACGGCCAGCGTGCTTACAAGCTCGCCCGACGCGGCGACGAGCCGAAACCTCGGGCACGGGAGGTCGAGGTGTACGAGTCTCGGCTCCTCAGCTTCACCCCTGGCCCGAACGCCGTGGCCCGAGTCGAGATCACCTGCGGCAGCGGCACCTATCTCCGGTCGATAGCCCGCGACCTCGGCCGGGGCTTGGGCGTTGGCGGGTATCTCGGGCGGCTGGTCCGGACCGCATATGGCGGCTTGAAGATCGCTTCCGCGGTGCCCGAGGCTGAGCTCACCAGCGCCGATGTGGTGCGCGACAGGTTGCTTCCGGCCGAAGTCATACTGCCCGACATGGAGCGTGTTCAGCTCAACGTCGAGCAGGAGGCCATGGTCCGCCAGGGACGCACGGCGCGCGTCTTCCCGGAACCAGGTCCTGGAATGCTCCGGGCCCACGATTCCGCCGGCCGCCTCGTCGCGCTCGGACACGCCGACCCCTTGCGGCGCACCTTCGTGCCCGACAAGGTGCTCAGCTGAGGTCGTAACTCTGAAGGTCCATCTCGGACTTCCCACGAGCCCCGTGGGGCCAGTGGCATTGACTATCGGCAGCTTCGACGGCGTGCACCTCGGCCACGTCGACGTGCTCCGCCATGTTGTCGCCGCCGCCCAAGTGGATGAGGCGCAGCCGGCGTTGATCACCTTCGAACCGCACCCCCGCTGCGTCCTGGATCCCGCGAACTGCCCGCAGTCCATCACGACGCTTCAGGAAAAGCTCGCGCTCATCGAGGCTGCCGGCATCGAGCACGCCATCGTGCTGCGTTTCGATCGCGAGCTGGCGTCGCTGTCGCCGCAGGAATTCATCGACCGGCTTACAGCGGTGATGGACCTTCGGCGCTGGGTGATCGGCTACGACTTCGCGTTCGGGCGGGGTCGCACTGGCAACGCGCAATGGCTCCGCAATCACGGGCATCAGGTCGACGTGGTGCCGCCGTTTCTGATCGACAGCCGCGAACTTCACAGCTCCGAAGTGCGCAGGCTGGTCACCGCGGGCGACGTCGACCAGGCGAACCAACTTCTCGGGCGGGAGTACGCGATGGCGGGACCGGTCGAGGCGGGGGAGAGAGTCGGCCGGCGCCTGGGCTTCCCTACAGCGAACATCAGCGTCGAACCCAACAAGCTGATCCCCGCGCTCGGGGCATACGCCGGAAGAGCACGCTCCGCGGAGGGTGACTTCGTCGCCGCGCTGTCAGTCGGCTACCGGCCGACGTTCGGCGGTACGCAGCTGCGAGTGGAAGCTTTTCTCCTGGACTTCGAAGGCGACCTCTATCAGAAGCGCATCGAGCTTCGGTTCGTCAAGTACCTCCACCCGGACATCAAGTTTCCAAGCCCCGAAGATCTCGTGGGTCAGCTCAAGCAGGATGTCGCCGACACGCGGCGGATCGTCGGCAGTTGACTCCAGCTCCTCGACCCCCCACCCTTGCCCTCCCCCTTGCAGGGGAGGGAGGTTGCGTGGCGGGGGAGGGAAATAGGTGACCAAAGTCCTCGTCATCGGAGGAGGCATCGCGGGTTACTGTGCTGCGATGGCCGCCCGCCGCGATGGGGCTGAGGTCACGATCGTGGCCAGAGCGCCTGGCGCAACCGCCCTTTACGCCGGGGGGATGGAGGTGATCGACGACGTCGATGCCGTCCTCGCGCATGAGCCGCACCATCCGATCACGAGGCTTGGATTGGATTCGGTGCGACTCGCGACCGAGCTCGACAGTGCGATTCACACGCTCCAGCTGGCGCTGGAGAAAGAAGGCCTCAAGTTCGAAGGCTCATGGCGAACCCGCGGTCTTTACTCGGACATCCATGGTCTGGCGAGGCCGGCCAACCTGGTGCCCGCCTCGGTTGCCCCTGGAGAGCTGCGCGCGCTGAGCGGCAGGCGTGTCGCCGTCATCGGTGTGAAGGAGGTCGGCGACTATGACGCTGCCTCTACTGCTCAGGCGCTGAAGGAGCTGCACAACATCGACGCTTTCCCCGAGGAGGTGAGCATCCCCGACCTACCAATGTCCGCGTCCCTCACCGACCTGTACGGCAGGCGCGCGCCGCAGCCCTCGCGCACGCGATCCGTGTCGAATGCTTACCCACCAGGGTTCACGAATCTGCCGCATGGAAGCTTCGAGCTCCTGGCCGCTCCGCCCTCGCCACACGGCTGGCGATTGCAGCAAGCGCTCGCGCTCGGCATGGTGAGAGCACAGGTCACTTCGTTCGAATCGTCGCGGAGGCGGATCACGTCGGCGCGCGCGGGTGACCGGAAGTTCCGCGCCGACGCCTTCGTATTCGCTCCCGGGCGGCATATCGGCGGCGGACTCCAAAGCGGGCTGCATGTCGGGCGCGTGATCAGCGAGCCGCTCTTCAAGCTCGGCGTTTTTCACAATGGCACGCCGGTGACGCAACTGGGCATGCGTCTCCAGCACCTGCAATACCTCGACCCCACGGAGGAGCTTCGCAGCGGAGTCGCAACCGACAAACAGCTGCATCCCCTGGATGAAGGCGGCCAGGTCATCTACGAGAACCTTTACGCCGCAGGGGCGGTGCTGGGCGGCTACGACTACATCGGTCCGTGCGGATTTGGTGTGCCGATCCTGACAGGCTGGCTCGCGGGCCGGTGGGCGGCAAAACAAGAATGAGGTCCGAGCTGGAGGCGATCGTCGGGGCTTCAGCGGTCGACGAGCGGCACGTGCGCGACACGTGGCCGCTCGCGATCATGGACGAGCGCGCCGACAAGCCTGCACCGAAGGTGCTCGTAGCGCGACCTTCGGACCGCGAACAGATCGCGGCCATCCTGCGCTGGGCGGGCGCGAACGGGGTGAAGATCACGCCGATGGGAGGCGGCACCGGGGTCTGCGGCGCTCTCTCCCCCGAGGCTGGCGAGGTGGTGCTCGACATGAGCGCGTTCGATCGCATCCTCGAGATTCATGAGACGAATCTCATGTGCCGCTGCGAATCCGGCGTCAACGGACTTGCCCTGGAGAAGCGCTTGAACGAACGCGGCCTCACCCTCGGTCATTTCCCCAGCTCGCTCCCTGGCACCACGCTTGGCGGGCTCATCGCAACCCGCTCCTCCGGCCAGGAGTCGAGCCGGTACGGAAGCATCGAAGACATGGTGCTTGGCCTTGACGTGGTCCTGCCTGACGGGACCTTCGCCTCGCCGAGGCCTGGCCCTCGATCCGCAGCCGGGCCGGCGGTGCATCAGCTGTGGCTTGGCTCGGAAGGTGCGCTGGGCGTCGTCGTCGCGGCCGAGCTGCGGGTGCACCGTCTTCCGGAGACCGTCATCGGCCGCGGCTACGGGTTTCCCGATCTCGCAACCGGCCTGGAGGCCATGCGGGCGATCATGCAATCCGGCATCCGGCCCCTAGTGCTCCGCCTGTACGACGCCGACGACACTGCATTCAACGGCTATGACCTGCCGGACGCGGGCGGCTGCCTGCTGGTCGTCGCCACCGCCGGCCTACTAGGCGTCGCCAGCGCTGAAGCCGAAGCAATGAAAGCCTTCGCCAAGGAAGCCGGCGACCTCGGCGAAGGTCCCTGGCAGAGGTGGCAGGGCCACCGCTTCGCTCTGTCCGCGGAACGACTGAAATCCTTCCTCGAGCCGGCCGGCGCGTACCTCGACACGATCGAGCTGGCGGCGCCCTGGACGGTGCTGCCCGAGCTTCACTCGAGGGTCAAGACCGCAATAGCCGTTGGTGGGTTGGCGTTATGCCATTTCAGTCATGCCTACGAGCAGGGGTGCTGCGCGTATTTCACGTTCGGTGGCTCGGGAGCAACCGAGCAGGAAGCACGTGACTCCTATTGGAAAGCGTGGGAGGGAGCGATGAGCATCGCCCTCGAGCTTGGCGCGACAATCAGCCATCACCACGGGGTGGGCCAGGTGCGCGCCCGCTGGGTGGCCGATGAGATGGGAGGTTGGATTCGAGTGTGGCGATCGATCAAACAGAGCCTTGACCCGAAAGGTGTGATGAGCCCGCACGCCGTCGGGGGATCATCATAGCCAGCCGGCCCGGCGCCCCGGTCCTTTTCATCGTCAATCCAGCATCGGGTGCGGGCAAGACCGGACGAGAGTGGTCAGGGATCGAGAGCTGGCTTCCGCAGGCAGGCTTGCAGTACGAAACGGCGCTTACGACCCGCCCGCTCGAGGCGACGGAGATCGCGCAGCGCGCGGTGAAGGAGTCGCGGCCGGTGGTCGTCGCGGTGGGCGGCGACGGCACGCTGAATGAGGTCGTCAATGGTTTCTTCCACAACGGCGCGCCGATCCGGACGACGACCAAGCTGGCCATGGTTCCCATCGGAACGGGTGGAGACTTCCGGCGCACGCTGCGCATCCCGCTCGACACTCGGGCGGCGGTCCAGGTCATCACCACCGGACTCGTTCGGCGGCTCGATGCTGGATGTGTCACGTACCAGGACACCGATGGCGCGACAGCAGTGCGACATTTCATCAACATCGCCGACGCCGGCATCGCAGGAGAAATCGCTTACGGGGTCAACAACGGCCCGAAGTTCCTGGGCGCCGCAGCCTTCTGGCTCACATCTTTTACGACGCTGCTCACGTACAAGAACAAGCCGATGAGCGTTAACGTCGACGGCACCGCACACGACCTCGTCGCCCAGCAGGTAGTGATCGCGAACTGCCAGTACTTCGGCGGCGGAATGCGCATGGCGCCGGCTGCGTCGCCCACAGACGGCGTGTTCGACGTCATCCTCCTTGGCGACGCGGGCAAGCTCGAATCGATCCGCGGCATGAGCAAGATTCGCAGCGGCAACCATCTGGATCAGCACAACCCGAAGATCCAGCTCATGTACGGCAAGCGCATCTCGATCACGTCGACCGAGAAGGTCCGTGTCGACCTCGACGGTGAGACGCCGGGTTTCCTGCCGGCGCTCTTCGAAATTCAGCCCGGAGCGATCGAGTTCATAACCCCGCGTTAAGGAAAGCCCGAGCAGGGCTTCAACTCGAAGGTGATTCACTAGCGTTGCAGGGTTGGCCGGGGTTCCCCCGGCCATGACTTTGTCTCATGCACCCCCAATCGTCGCCGGGAGAAGCTAATTGAAATTAGTCCCATCGATATACCGGAGGGCGAGCAGCCCCGTCGGCGAAGCCGACCGGGCGATGAGAGGGAACCATCCGGGTTCCCTCTCATAATTCGTTCGTGACGAAGGGTGTAATAGCAACACCGCACAGGGCCGCCTCAGAGGTCGGGGCGGCGGTGCTGCGCGACGGCGGCAACGCCATCGACGCCGCAATTGCGGCAAACGCGGTGCTGTGCGTCGTCTATCCGCACATGACTTCCGTGGGCGGCGACCTGATGGCGATCGTGTGGCCCGCGGGAGCGGCGGAGCCGGTGGGGCTCATCGGCGCGGGACGCTCGGGCGAACTGGCGACGATAGATGCGGTCCGCTCGCGAGGTCACGAGGTAA
>JALYSJ010000098.1 GCA_030854855.1 Candidatus Dormiibacterota bacterium | reverse complement strand
ACCTCCGCGTTGACCTTGTCGGTGTCCACCTCGAGCATCGGCTCGAATTCGACGACCTTGTCGCCCGGCTTGACGAGCCACTTGGAGATCGTCCCTTCGTGGACGGACTCCCCAAGCTGTGGCATCACGACGCGGGTGGTCTTGGCCATCAGTAAGCGGCGAGATCCTTGAGCACTTTCGTGATCTTCTCCGGGGTCGGCATGAAGTACTCCTCCATCGGGATCGCGTAAGGCATTGAAGGCACGTCAAGGCCGCCGAACCGCTTCACGGGCGCGTCGAGCCAGCTCCATGCCTCGTCGGCGATCAGGGCGGCAACCTCGGAGCCGATCGAGATGCTGAAGTTGTCCTCGTAAAGGACAAGGCACTTACCTGTCTTGCGCGCCGAAGCGATGATCACGTCCTTGTCGAGCGGGTACACGGTGCGCAGATCGATGATCTCGACGCTTACACCCTCGGCCTCCAGGTTCTTGGCCGCCTCGTTCGCGTAGTGGACCATCAGTCCGTAGCAGAAGACGGAGATGTCGGTTCCCTCGCGAAATGTGCGGGCCGTCTGCAACGGGATGAGGTACTCGCCCTTCGGCACCGGCTCCTTGAACATCCGGTAGAGGCGCTTGTGCTCGAAGAAGAGCACCGGATCGGGATCGCGGATCGCGGCCAGGAGCAGGCCTTTTGCCTCATAGGGGCCGGACGGGATGACGATCTTCAACCCGGGCGTGGCGAATCGAGCCTCGATGGATTGAGAATGGTACAGCGCACCATGCGCATGGCCGCCCATCGGCGCGCGTATGACCAGCGGCACCGACCAGTCGCCGTCGCTGCGGTAGCGGTACTTCGCGGCTTCGTTGGTGATGGAGTTGAACGCCATGTGGGCGAAGTCGGTGAACTGCATCTCGGCGACCGGTCGCTTGCCGGTGATCGCCAGTCCAAGCGCGACGCCTGCGATGGAGGACTCGGCCAGAGGTGTGTCGATGACGCGGGCTTCGCCAAAGCGAGCGTGCAACCCGTCGGTGACAAGGAACACGCCGCCTTTCTTTCCGACATCCTCGCCCATCACCATCACGCGTTCGTCGCGCTCCATCTCCTCGGTGAGGGCCGAGCGAAGCGCGGCGACCATGTTCATCTCTTCCATCTCGACGCCCGGATCCGGGTCGATTGCCGCCGGCGCGCCAATGCCGTAAACGTTGGTGAGCGCGTCCTCGGGTGCTGGGTCGGCCGACTCCATCCCTTCTTTCGTCGCCTTGGCGACTTCCTCTTTGACCCGCTCCTCGTATTCAGTGACTTCTTTCGCCGTCATCACTCCTTCGTCAAGGAGGCGCTTCTTGAACCGCTCGAGGCAGTCGTTCTCCGCGAGCCGGTCGATCTCTTCCTGCGCCCTATATCGCCGCTGGTCGTCCTCTGAGGAGTGCGCTCCCAGCCGGTCAACGAGACACTCGATCAGGGTCGGTCCGTGTCCCGCGCGGGCGCGGGCAATTGCTTCATTCGCGACCACATATGCCGTGACTGGATCGCGGCCGTCGAGCGTGACGCCGGGGAAGCCGTAACCCGCAGCGCGCTGCGCGACGTGCTGGATCGCGTATTCCTTGCTGAATGGCGTGGAGATGGCGAAACCGTTGTTCTCGCACACGAAGATCTCGGGCAGCTTGTAGATCGCCGCGAAGTTGAACGCCTCGTGCGCGTCGCCTTCAGCGCCCGCGCCCTCCCCGTAGCAGGTGAGCAGCACTTTGTCGGTGCCGTCCATCTTCAACGCGTAAGCAACGCCTGCCCCGCGCACCATCTGCGTGGCCACAGGCGAGCCGCCGGAGGTGATGTTCAGCCGCGAATCCGAGAAGTGGCCTGGCGTCTGCTTGCCGCCAGAAGCAGGGTCGGCCGATTTGGCCAGCACCGCAAGCATCAGGTCGAGGGGAGTCATGCCCATGCGCATGCACAGGACCACGTCGCGGTAGTAAGGCGCGAGCCAGTCGTACTTCGGCTTCAGGGGCCAGCCGATGCCGATCTGCGCGGCTTCGTGGCCGGCGCACGAGATGATGAACGGCGCCCTGCCCTGACGGTTCAGCACCTGGAAGCGGTAGTCGACCTGACGGCCGAGCAGCATGTAGTTGAACCATGCCTTGAGCGTCTTTTCGTTCAAGTCGGTGTCGCGCCACGCGACAGGCTCCTGGTAACGCCAGTCCGGACTGAAGGCCGGGCCCGTCGGGCCCGTCGGACCTTTGGTCTTGACTGTTTGCGCCATCAGATGTGAATGGCGTGGCCGTCGACCGCCAGCGCTGCCTCCATGACCGCTTCGCTGAGAGTGGGGTGGGGATGGATGTTACGGCCGAGCTCCCACGCGTCGCCCTGGAACAGCTGTGTGAGCGCAGGCTCGGCGATGAGCTCCGTGGCGTTCGGACCGACGATGTGCGCGCCCAGCATCTGGCCCGTCTTGCCGTCGGCGACGATCTTGACGAAGCCGCCGGTTTCGCCATGGATGATCGCGCGGCCGAGCGCCGTGAACGGAAACTTGCCGACGCGCACCTCACGTCCTTTTTCGACGGCCTGCTTCTCGGTCAGGCCGACCGACGCAATTTGCGGATGCGAGTACGTGCAGCGTGTGACGAGCTCCTGCTCCATCGGCGCCACGTGCTTGCCGGCGATGTCCTCCACGGCGGTCATCCCCTCGTGGGCGGCGGCATGGGCGAGCAGGTAACCGCCGACCACGTCGCCGATCGCGTGCACCCCTTCCGCAGACGTCCGCATCCACTCGTCGACCTTGATGAAACCGTTCGGGTGCGTGGTCACGCCCACCTGTTCCAGGCCGATCTCCTTGGATCGGGGTGAGCGGCCGACGGCGACGAGCAGCTGGTGCGCCCAGACCTCGCCCTGGTCGGTGTCCACGCTCACTCCTTCGCGTGCCTTCTTCGCGCCTTTGACCTTGACGCCGAGCCGGCAGTCGATGCCGGCCGTCTTGAACGCGGTCAGCATCTCTTTCGAGATCTCCTCGTCCTCGAGCGGCACCAGGCGGTCGAGCGCCTCGAGCACCGTGACCTTGACGCCGAGCTGGTTGTAGAGGGTCGCGAATTCCACACCGACGGCTCCAGCGCCAATGATGCAGATCGACTCCGGGATCGTCGCGGCAAGCGTCGCGTGGTCGGACGAGACGATGAACTTGCCGTCGAACTCGAGCCCAGGCAGCGTCCTGACGGTGGAGCCGGTGGCGACGATGAGGTTCTTGGCCTTGAGCTGCTTGGCGCCGACTTCGAGAGTATTGCGGTCGCGGATGCGGCCGCTGCCTTCCACGATCTCGATCTTGTTCTTCTTCATGAGGAACTGGACGCCCTTGTGCAGCTGACTCACGACCTCGTCGCGCCGGGCGGCGATGCGCGCGTAATCGAATCGCACCTTGTCGGCGTTGACCCCGAATTCCGGGCCCCGGGCGGAAACTCGATGGAAGAGCTCAGACGATTCGAGAAGCACCTTGGTGGGGATGCAGCCGACGTGGAGGCACGTTCCACCGAGCTTGTCGGCCTCCACGAGGACGACCTTCAGGCCAAGCTGGGAAGCCCGGATCGCGGCAGGGTAACCACCCATCCCGCCCCCCAGAATCGCCACGTCGAAGTCGGCAGTGGGCACGTGACTAAGTGTAGGTGGGACTGCAATCCGATCTGACCAGGTTGCGCCGAGCCCGGTCGAAGTCGGCGCGATCGGCGATCGGCAAGCCGGCTGTTGGGTCCCCGTAGCGATCGATGGCCCGGTAGTAGGCAGCCGGGATGTTCACCGGCGGCATCGAATGGGGGTCGACAGCGCCAAAAGGGTCGAGGCACTGGTCTGACCGCTCGACGGCAAGGGCCTGCAGGTCGGCGATCACGCGCTGCATCACCTCGGCCCTCTCGGTGCCATTGGCGATCAAAAGGGCGCTGCCGTTGACGCAGGCGAACAAAACACAGGCTGCGAGGGCGGGACGCCAGATCCCCCGCCACGGGAGAAGGCGCGCGGCGTCGGCCAGGAGGATCAGCCAGAGCACCGCACCGACGTAGACGTACCGTTGGGCCGCGGATTGCCAATATCCGAGCTGAGCGCGGCTGAGCCCGGTAACGACATAGAAGGTGATGAGGCCCGCGGCGGCGCCGAGCCCCGGGGCATCCGGATGATGTCGCCACCAGGCGAAGCCGATTGAGCCGGTGGCCAGGACGAGAGCGGCCAGAGCTGGCGCGCCGGTGATGCCGACGATTCCCCCCGCGCCTCCAGCCAGTCCCCACACGAAATATGCGGGCAGCCGGAACAGGTTGGCGGCGCTGGGCGGAGGGACGGTCGGGGTTTCGTTGATGTGTCCGAACGCGATGTACCAGACGCCGAACGCGATGCCCAGCGGAACAAACCAGAGCAGGTCACGCCTGCGCTCAGGGGATGCTCCCAGCTGGACCACCGCGACGACGGCGAAGACGATCCCAATCCCGGAGAACATCAGCGACGCGGCGACAAGCGCGACGGCCGCCGCAGCCCTGGTTGGGGTGGACGGGCCGTGTAGGACGAGCAACGTCGCGAGGCCGCATGCGATTGAAGCCAGCCACGCAAGCTGAAATGCCCACAGGATGTTCTCTGCGCCGGCCCCGAGTACCAACAAGCCGGCGGCAAATGCCACTGCCACGAGATCTCCCGCGCGGCGCCGAACGACCTCAAACAGGAGCACGACGTTAAGCGCGTGAAGGGCGAGCACAACGGCCATGAAAGGCAGGTAGCTGCGCAAACCAACCGTGTTGAGCAAAGCCGCGTAGAGCAGCTTGAAGAGGATTGACGGATGCTCGTTGTGAGGCTGCAGATACGACGTCCAGCTCCATTCCGGCGCGCTCAGGATGAAGCTCCATTCGTCGAAGTAGAAGATGAATCCGCGGGTCAACCAGAGGATGGCGGCGGCGGTCACGGCCGCCGTCGCCGCGACGATGAGCCGCGCTCGCGGAACTCGGAACGATGAGATCGTCAAGAGCAGTCCGGCCGGACCAGGTTTCGTCGAGCGTTGTCGAAGTCGGTCCGATCGGTGATCGGCAAACCGGCCACTGGATCGCCATAGCGGTCGATGGCGCGGTAGTAGAGCGCCGGGTTATTGACCTGCGGCATCACGAGACGGTCAGCTATGCCCGCCGGATTGAGACATGGGTCGGTCCGCTCGATGGCGAGCGCCTGCAGGTCGGCGACCTCTCGCTGCATCAGCAAAGCCTTTGCCGTGGCCC
>JALYSJ010000065.1 GCA_030854855.1 Candidatus Dormiibacterota bacterium | reverse complement strand
CACCGTGAAGGTTGTTTCAGAGGCTGGTCTCGGCACCGAAGTTCAGGCGGTTGCCTGGCTACAAGAGCAAAGTACTGCCTTAAAGCCGGATCGAACCGACGTTCACCGGTTTGCTACACGAAATACTTTGCGCCGGCGGAACTGCGCGCGCTTAGAGTCCAGGAGGGCGGCCCTGATGCCGCCCATGCATGAGGCCGGACGTTAATCCCCTTCTGGGGTCGCCCTATGGGCGAGGAGGTTGCCTTGTACGGAACCATAGCCAAGATGAAGCTGAAGCCAGGCGCTGAGGAAAAGATCATGCAGGTGATGGAGGGACCTGGAGTCGAGCGGAAGGGACACATAGCCACCTACGTGTTCAAGTCCGACGCCGACCCTAACGTGCACTTCGTCACCACCATCTTCGAGAACCGAGCCGCCTACAAGAAGTTCTCGGAGTCACCGGAGCAGGACAAGCGCTTCCGCCAGATGCGCGAGCTGCTGGCCGGAGAGCCTGAGTGGCACGACGGAGAGGTTATTCACAGCGACACGAAGGTCGAAGCGACCCGCTAGTCGCTTCCCGCTGGTTCCGCAGGGGTTGGTTCGCTCGCGCCGCGCGCGAGCGGACGCCCCGGGTTCGTCCGGCTGCGCCTCTAGACGCCCAGGTACTTCTTCTGCAGGCCCGCATCGTTGCGGAACTCACCGGCCGAAGACTCGTGCACGATCTCGCCCCTCTCCATGACGTAGATCCGGTCGGCGACGGCAAAAGCCAGAGCCAGGTTCTGTTCCGCGATCAGGACCGACAAGCCGCTCTCCCGCCGCAAGCGTGCGACCAGCTCGCCGATCTCGCGAACCACCTTCGGCGCCAGGCCTTCTGACGGCTCATCCAGCAGCAAAACGCGAGGGCCCGTCATCAGCGCTCGGCCGATCGCGAGCATCTGCTGCTCGCCGCCCGAGAGCGCGGTCCCTGCTACTCCGGCTCGTTTGGCGAGGACCGGGAACAGCGCATGCACCTCACGTAAACTGCCGCCGCGCGATCCCAGTGTCAGGTTCTCGCGGACGCTGAGGGTGGCAAAGATCCTTCGGCCTTGCGGGACAAGCGAGAGTCCGCTCCGCGCGATCCGGAATGACGGCAGCCCGGCCACCGGCCGGCCATCGATGGCGACTGTTCCCGAAGCAGGACGTAGCGCACCCGCGATCGCCATCAACGTCGTCGTCTTGCCCGCTCCATTGCGCCCGAGAAGAGCCACAGCTTCGCCGGGCGCAATCCGGAGGGAAACGTCGCGAACGACGGCGCTTGCGCCGTAGCCGGCGTTGAGATGCTCGACCATCAGCCGGTCAAGGTGTTCCAAGGTATGCCTCCTGCACGCGCGGGTCCGCCCTGATCGCGGTTGGAGACCCATCGGCGATCTTGACTCCATGATCGAGGACGGAAATCCGTTCGGCGAGCGCGAAGACCGCGTCGAGGTCGTGCTCGACGATGATCAGCGTCACGTCTTTTGGCAGAGCAAGCAGCCGGCTCAAGGCTGCCTGCCGCTCCGCACCCGAAAGCCCGGCCATCGGTTCGTCGAGGAGCAACGCTGATGGCGCCGCCGTCAACGCCAGCTCGAGCTCGAGCATTCGCTGTTCGCCATGGCCAAGGGTGGCAGCTCGCCGGCGAGCGAGGTGGGAAAGCCCGACCGCGTCCAGCCGGCGTTCCACCTCTTCGTCCACCACTCGATCGCGCGCCGGCCAGAATCGCCAGCCGCTGCGCATGCGAGCTCGGACCGCCAGGGCGACGTTCTCGGCGACCGTGAGCTGACTGAAAAGAGTCGAGCGCTGAAAGGTGCGCCCGAGCCCGAGCCTTGCGCGCCGCCAGGGCGGAAGTGAAGTCGCATCGCGCCCGCCAAGCCGGACCGAGCCCGACGCAGGACGAAGCTCTCCGGCGATCACGTTGAGCAACGTCGTCTTGCCGGCTCCGTTCGGGCCGATCAGGGCACGCCTCTCGCCGGACGCGACGTCGAGATCCACTCCGTCGAGCGCTGCCACCGCTCCGAAGCGAACCGTCAGGCCGTCAACAGCAAGTTCCATCAGGCCCGCCGCGCCAGCCCCATCAACCCGCGCGGCAGGAACAGCACGAACACGATGAACAGCGCGCCCAGCACCAGCTCCCAACGATCCAGATAGGTGGAGAGCCCAAGCTGAGCGACCAGGACGACGAAGGCTCCCAGCAACGGTCCGATTAGGGAGCGCGAGCCGCCCACCACGACGGCGATCAGCCCGAAGCCGGAGACCGTCCAGTAGAGGAGGTCAGGAGTGGCAAAGCCGTTCGACATCGCGGCGAGCGAGCCCGAGATGCCGGCGATGGCGCCCGCGACGACGAACGCCGCCAGCCGGTAGCGGAAGGTCGGAAACCCGAACGCGCGCATCCGCCGGTCGTTCTCGCGGATTCCCTCGAGGGTCTTGCCAAACGGCGAGCGTGTGAGCGATTCGAGGAGAACAAAGACGAGGATGGCGACCAGCAGGCACACGATGAAGAAGGGTCCGCGCTCGAACAGGGACACGTTCAACGCGTCGAGGCCAGGCAGCGTCGGGCGGGGGATTCCGATCAGACCATCTGTGCCGCGCGTCAACGAAGTCCAGTTGACGGCAAGCCCCCAAAGCATCTGCGCGAAAGCGAGCGTGAGCATCAGAAAGTAAATGCCGGTGGTGCGCAACGACAGCGCGCCGATTGGCAGCGCGACAAGCCCCGCGACAATTGCCCCAGCCAGCAGCAATGGCAGGAGTCCATCGATGTGGCCAAGCGCCAGTAGTGCGCAGGCGTAGGCACCGACGCCATAAAACGCCGCATGCCCAAAAGAAGGAAGGCCTGCGTACCCGACGAGCAGGTCGAGCGACATGGCGAAGATGGCGAAGATCAGCGCCTGGGTGGCGATGTAGATCCAGAAGCGAGGGGCCCAGAGCGGGATCGAAGCCAGAGCGACTGCGAACAGGACGAGAAGGACCCGCCGGAGAGGAATCCGGCCGCCGATCACGAACGGCGGCCGAGGAGCCCGGTTGGCCGGATCAGAAGGACGGCCGCCATCACGGCGAAGATCAGCCCGATCGCAAACTGTGGAAAGAGCGAGCTGCCGACGACGTACCCGAGTCCGATCACGGCAGCGCCGAGCAGAGCGCCCTCGATCGATCCCAGGCCTCCGATGACCACCACCACCAGGGCGAGGATGAGGACGTTCGCGTCCATCCCCGGGTAGATGGCGAACTCAGGCGCCGCGATGACGCCAGCGAGTCCCGCAAGCGCCGCGCCGAAGGCGAAAGTGAGTGTGTAGGCGCGCGGGAGGTCAATGCCCAACAGGCCGCTCATCTCTTTGTCCGCGACACCGGCGCGCAGCACCATTCCAAGCCGCGAGACTCGCCACCCGATCACCAGCAGTGCGCCAACGAGGACCGCCACGCCGAGGACGAACAGGCTGTACGAGCTGAATGTGGCGCCCAGCACCTGGACCGCGCCGCCAAGGCCGGACGGAGGCGGGATGGACCGTGTGGTCGGACCGAAGCGCGAGCGGATCAGGTCGACGAATACCAGCGTGAAGCCGAACGTCATCAGGACCTGCGTCAGGTGTCCATGCCGGTAAAGACGCCTGAAGAACACCAGCTCGAGCACGGCCCCAAGCGCCGCAAGCAGTAACGGAGCCACCACCAGGGCGAGCCAGAAGTTATGAGTTGCCATCACGACCGTGTAGGCCGTGTAGGCGCCGACCATATAGAAGGACCCGTGCGCGAGATTCAGCACGTCCATCAGCCCGAAGATGATCGAAAGTCCCGCGGCCAGCAGAAAGACGAGGCCACCGAAAGCCAGGCCGTTGACGATCAGCTGAAGGGTGTTGCCGATGGCGACGTGAAGGTTACTTGCCCGGGTCGGCCACCCCGGGGTACTGGTCGATGACCTGGTTCGTCCAGCCCAGCCTCGGGTCTTTGACCGTCCGGCGGATGTAGATGGTCTGGACCACGTTGTGAGTGTCAGGGTCGAACTTGAAGTCGCCCCGCGGGCTCTTGAACGACACGCCGGCGATCGCCGACATGAAGGCCTCCTTGTTGCTCGTGTTTCCTTTCGTCTTGTTGAGTGCCTCGACGATCACGCGGGCGGTGTCGAAGCCCTGTACCGCGAAGACGTCGGCCTGCCGGCCCTTGAACTTCTGTGAGTACTTGGAGATGAAGTCCTGGTTTTCTTTGTGGGTCAGCGTCAGCGCCCAATGCAGGCCGGTGATGGCTCCCTCGGGCGCGGCGTCGGTGATCGCGGCGAGCACGTCCTGCTCCAGGAAAAAGCCCGCGCCGGAAACGAGGCTGAGCTTCTTGAGAGTGCCCAGCTCGGCGGCTTTCTTCAAGAACGTGACCGCGTCAGTCCCGGACATGAACGAGAAGATGCCGTCGATCTTATCGGTCTGGATCGCCTGCACGAAAGGCGTCTGGTCTCCGTTGTTTGGAAACGGCGTCGCGACATCGGGACCTACAATCGTCCCCCCGCTGGCCGTGAACGTCTCC
>JALYSJ010000056.1 GCA_030854855.1 Candidatus Dormiibacterota bacterium | reverse complement strand
CCAACTCTTTTGATAGGCGATCTGTGCCTAGCGCGCTCCGCCCGGCTGCTCGCGGACACAGCGCCGCAGAGTGTCCAGATCGCGTTCGCCCGCGCCATCGAGTATCTATCGGCCGCCGCCGCCGCCGGAAAATCCGTGACCTCGCCGCAGACACGCGAGCTCCTCGTGCGCGCATTCGAGCTCAGCTCATGATCAGCAAGCGCCTGCGCTTCGAGACCACTCATTCCACCGAGTTCATTGACATCACGGACCGTCTCCGTGACGAGGTGAAGCGGGCGGGAATGCGGATCGGACGAGTGCATCTCCAATCGCTCCACACCACACTTGGGCTCGCGGTCAATGAGAACGAACCGCTCCTGCTGCGCGATTTCCAGGGTCTTCTCGAACGGATCGCGCCCCAGGGCGCGGGCTACGAGCACGACGACTTTGCCCGTCGCATGGACATCGCGATGAACGAGCCCATCAACGGGCACGCCCACTGCCGCCAACTGTTGCTGACCGGCTTTGCCACCGTGCTCGTCGAGGATGGTGAACTGGTCCTCGGCCGGTGGCAGTCGGTCTTCGCGGTCGAGCTCGACGGCCCGCGCCAACGGCAGCTGGCGGTCCAGCTCGACGGTGACTTCGGAGAGCGGCCGGCACGCCAACGCAAGCAGAGCGCCGAAACGCTGGTTGAGCTTGAGCTCGCCCGCCAGCTCCTCGTTGATCCCGAGCCCGTCGCCGCACCCATGCGGCGCCTCGTGGAAGCCGGCGGCAAGCGCCTGCGCCCCAAGCTCGTCCAGCTGACCGCGGGCATCGGTCCCCGCAGCGAGCCGCTGCGTGCTGCGGCTCTCGCCTCAGCGGTCGAGCTGCTGCACAACGCGACACTGATCCACGACGACTACGTCGACGAGAGCACGCACCGGCGCGGGCAGCCGACGGTCGCGGCGGCGGAAGGACCGGAGCGCGCAGTAGCGGTCGGCGATTACTACTTCGCCAAGGCAACCCGCCTCATCGCGGAGATCGGCAACGGCGATGTGACCTCCACAGTCGCGGAAGCACTCGAGGCGATCTGCGCCTCCCAGATCGACGACGTAGCGCTGCGGGGAGCGTTCCCCGGCGACCACGACTCCTACCTGCGTGTCGTGCGTGGGAAAACCGCGGCCCTGTTCGCGGCGGCGTGCGCCTCGGGCGCACAGCTCTCGGAGGCCAGCCCCGAAACCGTCGAAGCACTTCGCCGCTACGGCGAGCTCGTCGGAGTCGCGTTTCAGATGGCGGACGACATGGTCGACTTCAGCCCCAGCTCGGGCAAGCCCGTGGGGCTCGACATCCGCCAGCGAGTGCTGTCACTACCTCTCATATATGCGGCTGAAGACCGCACCGTCGGGCCTGAGGTCCGGCGCCTGCTCGCAGGCGAATTGGGTGACGCACAGGTCGGCCGGGTCGCGGACCTCGTTACTTCGAGCGGTGCGCTGGCCCGGGTTCGCAGCGAGGCCGAGGCGCTGGTCGAAGCCGCTGTGCAGGAGCTCGAGAAGGTCGAGCTCGACGGGCTGCGGCCGATCCTGATCAGCCTCGCTCGCTCCGCGGTCGACCGCGACTCTTAACCGCGCCTCCCGGACAGAATTCCCACGGTCCCCATGGCGAGTCCCCGGTAGCTCACGTCTGACCAGCCCGCGGCTCTCGCCATCGCCCGAAGTTCGTCAGGCGTGCGATACGAATCCACTGTGTCGCTCAGATACCGGTAAGCGGCCGGCTGCCCGGAGATCGCTCCACCGATCGCCGGCAGGAGGGTGCGCAGGTAGATCCGGTAGGCGGCTCCGATAACGTTCTCCGGAGGCCGGACGAACTCCAGAACCACTGACCGGCCTCCGGCCTTCACGACTCGCTGCATCTCCCGCAGGCCGCGCACGGGGTCGGCCAGGTTGCGCAGGCCGAACGCGATGGTGGAGGCGTCGAAATTCCGATCCTCAAACGGAAGGTTCAACGCGTCGCCTTCCAAAAACTCGATGCCCGGATGTTCACGGCGCGCGACCTCGAGCATCTCCGGACTGAAGTCGAGTCCGACCACCCGACCTTCAGGACCCGCGATTCGCGCCAGTAGTGCGGTGAGCTTGCCGGACCCGCAGGCCACGTCCAGCGCGGAGCCGCCGCGCGCCAGTCCGGTGGCCCGTGCCGCCCGCCGCCGCCAGCCGCCGTCGGTGCCGCCAGAGAGGACGGTGTTGACCAGGTCGTAGCGGCCGGCGATGCGGTCGAACATCGCACGCACTGCCTGAGGGTCCCGTTCTGCGATGGGTCAGATCCTCTGCCAGACCGAAGCGATGCCCTGGCCGACGCCGATGCACATGGTCGCCAGACCGTACTCGACGTTGCGTTTTGCCATTTCACGAACCAGGGTGCTCACAAGGCGTGCGCCGCTGCTGCCAAGCGGATGGCCGAGAGCAATAGCACCACCGTTGACGTTCACCTTCTCCTCGTCCAGGCCGAGCAGGCGCATGCAGGCGAGGGACTGGGACGCGAATGCTTCATTCAGCTCGACGACGCCCATGTCGGAGGGCTGAAGGCCGGCCCGCTCCAGCGCCTTCAGCGACGACGCCACCGGGCCGATGCCCATGTAGTCCGGGTGGACGCCCGCGGGCGCGGCCGAGACCAGCCGCGCGAGCGGCTGCAGACCGCGCTCCTTCGCTTTGGCCGCGGACATCAACACCAGCGCAGTAGCCCCGTCGTTCAACGACGACGAGTTGCCGGCGGTGACCGAGCCGTTGACGGCAAAAGCCGGACGCAGCTTGCCCAGCGCTTCGAGCGAGGTGTCGGACCGCGGTCCCTCGTCGGCGCTCAGCCGGACCGCCTCCCCCTTGCGCTGCGGCACGACCACGTCGACGATCTCTTCCGCCAGCCGGCCGGACTTCTGCGCCGCGACCGCGCGCTGGTGGCTTCGGAGGGCGAATGCGTCCTGGTCCTCACGCGACACTTCGTACTTCTGAGCGACCCGCTCAGCCGTCTCGCCCATCTGCAGGGTTCCGTACAGCTCGGCCATCTTCGGGTTGATGAACCGCCAGCCCAGCGCGGTGTCGTACGCGGTTTGCGGGCCGCGCGGGAATGCTCCATCGGGCTTAGGCATCGCCCAAGGAGCGCGGGTCATGCTCTCGACGCCACCCGCGATCACGATGTCGGCAGCACCGGTCTGGATCTCGCGCGCCGCCGCGATCGTCGCCTGCATCCCGGAGCCGCAAAGCCGGTTCACGGTTTGGCCCGGCACCTCGACGGGAAAGCCGGCGAGGAGAAGTGCCATGCGCGCGATGTTCCGGTTGTCCTCGCCCGCCTGGTTGGCGCAGCCCAGGATGACATCACTCACCTCGGCAGGCTTGAGGTGAGCCCGCTCGCAGACTTCTTTCAGCGCGATGGCGGCGAGGTCGTCCGGCCGCACCTCCTTGAGCTGCCCGCCGTAGCGCCCCATTGGCGTGCGCGCCGTGGCGACGACCACGGCCTCCCGAAGCTGGGTCACTTCTTGCGTTTGGCCAGGAAGGCGCTGACCCCTTCGCTGAACTCTGCGCTCGCCGCCTGCGCCTCCTGCAGGTAGGACTCGAATTCGAGAGCCTCTTCGTAAGTGGACTCGAGCGCGTGGACCAGCGCGCGCTTCGCCGCGGCCATCGCCTGCCTCGGCTGCGCGGCGAGATGGCCGGCCAGCTCCCGAACCTCGGCCTCGAGCTTGTCCGCCGGCACCAGTCGATTGATCACGCCGAGCCGGTGAGCGTCGACGGCCTGCAGCGGCTTCCCGGTGAAGAACATCTCGTACGCGATGCCGGTGCCGGCAAGGCGGGGCAGCAGCCAGCTCACGCCTCCGTCGGGCGCGAGTCCGATGTTGATGAACGCCTCGAGGATGTAGGCCTCGGGCACGGCGATCCGGATGTCGCACGCGAGCGCGTAGCTGGCGCCGATACCGACAGCGGGTCCGTTCATGGCCGCGATCACAGGCTTCGGCATGGTGCGCAGGCGGCTGAGCATCGGCATGTACTCGTTGCGCAGCACGTTGCCGACGTCCTCTGGCGTCCGCATACCGCCGTCTTGAACCATCTCGGTCACGTCAGCGCCCGAGCAGAAAGCGCGGCCCGAACCGGTCAGGACCACCACACGCACCGCTTCGTCGCGCTCGGCCTGCTTGATCGCCTCGCCGAGCTGCTTGCGCGTCAGCGCTCCGATCGCGTTCATCTTCTCCGGCCGGTTCAGCTGTATCAGGCAGACGCCGTCATGAACGTGAACGGCGACGTGCTGCTCGGTTTCTATGGCCAT
>JALYSJ010000050.1 GCA_030854855.1 Candidatus Dormiibacterota bacterium | reverse complement strand
GTCCCAAAACGGTTGTATACGGCCGTCGGGCCGGTGTCCGGCCACGGTGCCTTCTGGATGAAGAACTGGCTGCCGTTCACCGCGCCTCCAGGCACCCGAGCCATGCCCACGGCGTAAAGCCCCCAGGGCGTCGTGCTGGGTTCGTCGGGCAGGCTGTAGCCGGGGCCGCCCCGCCCGTCCCCGCGCGGATCGCCGCCCTGCGCCACCCAGTCCTCGCTCTTCCAGAAGGTGAGGCCGTCGTAATAGCCATGGATCGCCAGCACGAGGAAGTTGTTCACGGTGACCGGCGCGACCTCCGGGTGCAGCTGGATGACGATCGCCCCTTGCGTGGTGTTGACCGTGGCCGTGTACTTGCTGGTGGCGGTGATGCATATCGGCTGGCGGCCGATGAACTCGCGCGGTGCAATCTGGACCGACGTCTTGCAGCCGGCAAGGGCGGCGGGGATCTGAGGCGCGAGCGCCCTGTTCACAAGGACCCCCGTGGCCAGCACGGCTGCGATCAGGACCCCGACGATCAACACCGGTGCCCAGGGCCGCCGGCGCCAGGCGTCGGGCAGGTCGACCTCGTCGACCTCAACGGGCGCGGCTCTGCGCGGAGCGGCCTTCGACTTCACTTGCGCGCGGCCGACTCGCCGATCGCCTGCACCAGCCCGTGCGTCGTGTACTCGCGCGCGACGATCGCGACGGTGAGGCCCAGCTTGCGCGCAACGTCCGCGGTGACCGGGCCCATGCATGCGACCTCTGCGTCGCCAAGAACCGCCGGCAGACGGTCCTCTGGAAACGCACGCACGAAGTTGTAGACGGTGGACGAGCTGGTGAACGTGATCACGTCCACGCCTTCGTTGTTGAACAACCGAAGCAGCGCGTCACCCGCCCCGGTCGGACAGATGGCTCGATAAACAGGAAGAATCTCGACTTGAGCACCTCGGTTGGCAAGCAGGGATGGTAGTGCGTCCCGCGCCACCTCCGCACGCGGCACGAGGACACGCATTCCGTCCATCTCCCATCCTTCGAGCGCCTTGGCGAGTCCTTCCGCCGTGTATTCGGAAGTGATGAGCTCCGGCCGCAAGCCGTGACCCTGGAGCGTTTCGGCAGTCTCCTGGCCGATGGCACAGAGCTTGGAGCGGTGAAACGCCCGCGCGTCTGCGCCGGACGCAAGCAGCATCTGGAAAAAGATGTCGACCGCGTTGGCCGACGCAAAGATGACCAGGGCCGTACCGTCGAGGTGCGCGATGGCTTTGTTGACCCGATCGTCCATCGGCATGGGTTGGATCTCGATCGTCGGGATCTCGACCACTGAGGCGCCCAGTTCGACTAGCTCTCGACGAAACGTATCGACCTGGTGGGCGGCCCGCGTGATGAGGATGCGCCTGCCATGCAGCGGCCGCTTCGACATGGTGTCCAGCCGCTCGGACATCGCCACTCCAGGTCCCACGACGAGCAGCGCGTCGCCTCGCAGCCCGTAGGTGGCGGCCTTGCGCGCCAGCTCGCCGAGGGCGGCGCTCACGCGGTGCTGTCCAGGTTGCCCGGGGTTGAGGATCAGGGCGGCAGGTGTGTCAGACGACCTTCCGTCCGCCAGCAGCGCGGATATGCCTGACTCCCACCAGCCCGACGCAAGCCTCAACACCACTGTCTCGGCACCCTTGACGAGTCCGAAGCCGATCGAAGCCGACTGTCCTTCGATGGTGAGGGGTATACCGCTCATGACCGGCGCCGCCAGCTCGATGATCAGGCCAGGCATCGCTTCGAAGTCCAGCCCCGCGCGCTCCAGCTTCTCCGCGATGTCGCTGCCGTTGGAGAACGCGTAAGGGTTGCCTGGAAACAGGACGGTGACTCTTTTTCCGCCGCGCGCAAACTTCACTATCTCGTCAGTTGTCTGGAAGGGACCTACATCCGCATTCGCCGCCGCGAGGTGCAGAAGCGCAGCGCCACAGCCATCGCTGTGGCGGATAACGTCCGCGTCCTTAATGGCTTCGACTGCCTGGACGGTCGCCAAGCCTGGATGTCCTGGTCCAACCCCGACGAGCTTGACGCTGCTCATGTATCCATCCCCACACGGGACACGCTGACAGGTTAGAGCTTTCGGGTAACCACGTAGTCGGTGAGCGCCGCCAGGGCATCGCGGGCTTCACCTGGGCTCACGTTGTCCAGCTTTTGCCTTGCGTCGGATGCATGTTCTCGTGCGCGTTCCAGTGCGCGCTCCGAGGCTCCGCTCGCGCGCACCACCTTCACGACCTCGGCGGCGTCCTGCCCGCTCAGCTTGCGGCCGTCGTGCAGAAGTCTTCCGAGCTGCGCGGCGGCAGACTTGTCTTGCCTCGCGATCAGAAGCGGCAGAGTGGCAAATCCTTCAGCAATGTCCTGGCCGATCGGCTTGCCGATCTCATCCTCGCTGCCCAGATAGTCCAGCACGTCATCGGCGATCTGGAACGCAAGGCCGAGGTGAAGACCGTATTCGTAGAGCGCCAGGCGCTCTACTTCCGAGAGACGCCCCAGCAGCGCACCGATGAGACAGCACGCTGCGAGAAGAGTCGCGGTCTTCGCCTCGATGCGCTCCAGGTACTCCTCGATTCCGGTGCTGTAGAGATAGCGAATTTCCTGCTGCCGCACCTCCCCGGCGCAGATATCCATAACCGTCCGGGCAAGGAGTGTGACCACCTCGGTGGAGCGTGTCCTCGCCGCATGCTCATAAGCCTTGGCGAAGTAAAAGTCGCCGATGACGATCGCCGGTTCGTCACCCAACGACGCCGCGACGGTTGGACGCCCACGCCGCAGCGACGCCCGGTCGATGACGTCGTCGTGCACGAGGGTCGCCGCATGCGTGAACTCCACGGACATGGCGGCCGGGATCAGTGTGTCGAGCTCGTAGGTGCCGTTCCTTGCAGACAGCAGCACCAGCGCCGGGCGCAGTCGCTTGCCTCCGGCGGCGAACAGGTCGGCCATGGGCGCAGCGACAACCTCGGGATCGCGCTCTATCTCATCCCGGAGAGCCGCCTCGACCGTCGCAAGATCGGCCACCACCGGACCGAAGATGTCTACGTCCTCTGCGGCTCCCCCCATTAGAGGTGTGGCCGGCGGGCCGGGCCACTAACGCCCGGATGGGGCCGCATGGGCTCCAAAGATCCGGTCGGCATCCTCGGCCGCACCTCTCACTAAACGGACTTCACGGAAAGACGGTAACCAAGGCCCGGGACCGCTTCCAGGGTCACGCCAGCATTCGCGCGGTCCGAAAGCTTGCGGCGCAGCCGCTGCACGTGCGGGTCGACCGAGTGGTCGTCGAGATCGTGCGGATAGCCCCAAACCTTGTCTCGCAGCTGCGCGCGGGTGAGCACTCGCTCCGGGTTTGCGGCGAGGACCGCAAGCAGGTTGAACTCGGTCATGGTGAGCGGGATCTCACCGTCCGCGATCTTCACTCGGCGCGCGGCGTTGTCGATCTGCAGGGCGCCGATGCTGAGCACGCCTTCGCGCCCGCCGCCTGACTCGGCCATAGCCGAGCGCCGGAGGTGAGCGTTGATGCGCGCCGCGAGGATGCGCGAGTCGAAGGGCTTGGTGATGTAGTCGTCGGCGCCCACCTCGAGACCGACGACTTCGTCCATCCTCGTGGTGCGGCCGGTCAGGATGACCATCGGGCTGATGAGGCCCTGGCGGTGAAGCTCCTTGATGACTTCGGTGCCGCTGATGTCCGGTAGCACCCAGTCGATGAGCACGAGGTCGGGCTGAGTGGCCATCGCAAGCTCGATGGCCTGCGCGCCGGTTGCCGCCTCCAGCACGTCGTGGCCCTGCAGCTTGCAAACTTCCGCGACGAGCATCCGGATCGGTGCGTCGTCTTCGACGACGAGGATTCGCCGCCTGCGGCGAGCGGGCGCGTTGGTCAGTAGTTTGACGGAGGCGCGAACCCTACCCGACGCGACTCACGCGCTGAGCGCTTCGGTCTCCTCATCAGGAGCACGCGCTTCTCCCCCCCGTCGATCACATCGGTGAGCTCCCACCCGTCCGCGCCAGACTCTTTCAGGAGCTTGACCAACGTGACGCCGTCAATCAGCTGAGCCACCGTCAAAACCTGAGTCGAGAACTCCCACTCCCGCACCGGAAGTCCCACATTCGGCAGGACCCCAGTCCCCGCGGCCGAGCCGTGACCCGGATGGTTCGGCTCCTCCGGCTCGTCAGGTTCCTCGTCGGGGTCTTCTTCAGATCGGAGACTCATTCCCGTCGATTGTAGGAGCCAAGTACCCCCGACGGGAGTCGGACCCGTACTGGACCGGGTTTAAGCCGGTTGCCTCTGCCAATTGGGCTACGGGGGCGAAAACAATTCTCCGCTGTCACCACTACTTCGAGTATTCGAAGAAACCCTTGCCAGTCTTCTTGCCGAGATGTCCGGCCTCCACGAGCTTGCGGAGGACTTCGGGCGCCTCGTCTCCCTCACCCTGGCGGTGCCGGTCTCTCAACGCCCCATAAAAGATGTCGAGGCCGCTGAAGTCGAGCAGGTGGAAAGGACCCATCGGCCAGTTGAGGCCTTTCTGGACCGCGATGTCGATGTCCTCGGCGGTGGCGTAACCGCCCTCCAGCAGCCGCATGGCTTCTTCCGATGCGGCAAACAGGATGCGGTTGACAATGAATCCCCAGATCTCCTTTTGCAGCAGCACCGGGGTCCGGTCGATGCTCCGAACAAAGTCCATGGCGGTCGCGACTGTCGTCTCGGATGTCTTCGGGCCCCGCACCACCTCGCACAGCTGCATCACCGTGACCGGGTGGAAGAAGTGCATGTTGCAGCACTGCTCTGGCCGGCCCGTGAACTCGGCCAGCCGGCTGATGGCGATGGTGCTCGAGTTGCTGGCGAGGATCGCGTCCTTCTTCGTGTGCTTGCCCAGGACGTCGAACACACCTTTCTTGGTGTCGAAGTCCTCGATCACCGCCTCGATCACAAGATCCGCCCGAGCGGACGCGGAGTCAAGCTCGCTCGAGTGCTCTATGCGGGCGAGAGCGCCTGCGGCCGCCTCCTTTGTTAGCCGGCCCTTCTCCACGCCACGGTCCATCAGGCGGCGGTTCTGCGCCTGCGCCCGCTCGAGCTGGCCGGGCATGGAGTCGACGAGGGTAACCTCGTAGCGGCCGGAGAGCGCCGTCTGGAGCGCGATCTGCGAACCCATTGTCCCGGCACCAACTACGAGCACGCGCTTCAATTCATGCATGCGGGTGAGCATGAAGCAATTCGAGGAGGCGGCGCAGGCGGCCGTCGATTCGATCCCCGAGGAGTTCCGGCCTTACCTCGAGAACACCGTGTTCGTCATCGAGGAGAATTCCGTGGACGGGCTGATGGGCCTGTATGAGGGCGCCACGGCTCTCGGCGCCGGCGAGGGCATGCCGGAACGCATCACCCTTTACAAGCTCGAGCACGAAGAGTCGGCGGACTCGATGGAGGAGCTGATCGACGAGGTACGGCGCACGATCCTCCACGAGGTCGGGCACCACTTCGGCATGGGCGAGGACGACCTCCCCTTCTAAAGGTTCCCTCCCAGCCACGGCCACGCAAAGCGTTTGGCGCCAAAAGTGCGGAATAAGAGCGAAGCGGGGCTGGGTCGGGGCCGGTGAAGCTGGTTTAGCGAAGCGTCCAGAACGCGCGGTCCCAAAGGATCAGCGGGTCGCCCGAGCCCGCGCGCGCCGCGGTGACCTCGCCGACGCAGATGTCGTGGTCACCGGCGGGGTGGACATCGACCAGCCTGCATTCGAACCAGGCCGCGCAGCCCTCGATCAGCGGGATGCCGTTGGCGCCCAGCCGGTGCGGCACTTCCTGCCATGTCGTGTCGATGGCCGGTGCCCGGCCGGCGAACCTGTCCGCGATGAACTCCTGAGAACGCGTCAGCACGCTGACGTTGAAAGCCTCCCCTTCGACGACGGCGGCTCGCGTGGCCCCTTCACGTTCGAGCCCCACAAGAACCATGGGCGGATCGACCGAGATTGAAACCAGGCTGCTCGCGGTGAGCCCGCGATAGCCATCTTTCGTGCGCGCGCTGATCACGACTACACCTGCCGACAGGCGCGCCATGACGTCTCGGAAATCGTGCTCGGGCACCTGCCGTCAAAGCCTAACCGCGAACCTGGCCGCCCTACACGCGACGGTAGAATCGACTGCGCGGCGACGTAGCCAAGTGGTAAGGCAGAGGTCTGCAAAACCTCCATCCCCAGTTCGATTCTGGGCGTCGCCTCCAATCTGTCCTGGACATCCGAGGCCTCAAAGCGTGGCGATATGTGATTGCTTCTCTTCGGCATCCACCCCACTTCATCGACGGGGCGTCCCACTTCACGACAACCACGCCGGGGATGCTGAAGTAGAGGTCATTTCCGCCGGAAGTCTCGCCGTCAGGCGCGCGTTTCACGTTACTGGCCAGGGACATAGCCCACGTATTCGGGAAGACGACAGGTTTGGTCTCACCCGAATAGTGGGTTTAGGCGCAAGCCGTATTCAGGTTGACCTCGGGTAAACTCGAATCAAAGCGCGCTCGGATCCCCGGGACGTCGCCCAGCTCGTGATTGCGAGGAGAAGCTGGCATTGTCATTGGCTCAGATCAAGATGCCGCAGCTCGGCGAATCGGTTACCGAGGGCACTGTCGACAAGTGGCTCAAGCACGAAGGCGATTTCGTCAAGCGCGACGAGCCTCTAGTCGAAGTGGTGACGGACAAGGTCAACGCCGAGATCCCCTCACCCTTTGAAGGCAAGCTGGTCAAGATCTCGGTCAGCGAAGGCGAGACGGTGCTCGTGGGCGCGGTGCTGGCGCAGATCGAGGTGGCCGCGGCGGCCGGGGCAGCGCCTGCCACCTCTGCAAAATCGGCGGCGTCCGCGCGAGAGGCTGGAGTCGCGCACACCAAGGTTCGTTCGCCGGAGCCGTCAGGAGGCGTCGCGCCAGGCCCGGCCCCAGCCGCGACACGGAGCGAAGATGGCGGCGCGGAGCATCACCGCCTGTCACCCGCCGTGCGGAAGCTTGCCGCCGAGCACGGGATCGATCCCGGGTCGCTCCAGGGGTCCGGGATGGGTGGTCGCGTCACGCGCGACGATGTCCAGGCGGCCGTGGCAAGCGGCAAGTCGGGCCGGCAGACCGCTTCCGCGCCACAAGCTTCTCCCACCCCCCAGAAAGCTCCGGCGCTGGCCCGGGTCGACGGTAAGCGCGAAGAGCTCGTAAAGCTCAGCGTTATGCGCCGCTCCATCGCCGAGCATATGGTCCGCAGCCTGGCGACATCGCCCCACGCGTGGACCCTGCAGGAGGTTGACGTCACCAACCTCGTGCGCTATCGCGATACCGAGAAGGACAGCTTCAAGGCGCGCCACGGCGTCGCCCTGACCTATCTGCCATTCGTCGTGCAGATCGTCTGCGAGGTGATCAAAGAGTTCCCCTGGCTCAACTCCACCTGGACCGACGACGGCGTCGTGCTCAAGCGCTACATCAACATGGGAATCGCGGTTTCCATCCCCGACGGTCTCATCGTGCCGGTGCTGAAAGATGCGGACCAGCGCGGATTCACCGACCTGGTGCGCGCGCTCAACGACCTGATCGAGCGCGCCCGCAACAAGCAGCTCAAGCCGGATGACGTGCAGGGCGGCACATTCACGTTCAACAACACCGGCGCGACCGGGTCGGTGGCGAGCCAGCCAATCATCAACCAGCCGCAGGCAGCGATCCTGACCACCGAGGCGATCGTCAAGCGCCCGGTCGTGATCAATGACGCGATCGCCGTCCGCCACATGATGAACATGTGCCTGAGCTTTGACCACCGCATCATCGACGGCATGATGGCGGGACAGTTCCTCGGGACTGTCAAAAAGCGACTTGAAGAGTGGACGGCCGGTAGCATCCGTCTGTGAGCAGCACGCAACCGCTCAGCCCCGGGCCGATCCCAGAGTGGATTCGCATACGCGTCACCGAAGGCGAGAACTTCAAAGACCTCAAGCAGATGGTGCGCAGCGGCCGGCTGCACACAGTGTGCGAAGAAGCCCGTTGCCCCAACATCTTCGATTGCTGGAATCGGCGGACGGCCACCTTCATGATCCTCGGCGACGTCTGCACAAGAGCCTGCAGGTTTTGCGCAGTCACCTCGGGCCGGCCTACTGAGCTCGATCTCGGCGAACCGCTGCGCGTGGCCGACTCGGTCGCCGAGCTCGGCCTCAAGCACGCAGTCATCACGTCGGTGGATCGCGACGACCTGAGGGACGGCGGAGCGGGCGTCTTCGCGCAGACGATTCGCGCGATCAGACGCCGTAGTCCCGAGACGACGATCGAGGTCCTCACGCCGGACTTCCAGGGCGACCTCGAGTCCGTGAGCACTGTCGTCGACGCCGCGCCGGATATCTTCAATCACAACACCGAGACCGTGCCGCGTCTCTACTCGCGGATCCGGCCCAAGGCTGTTTACGCCAACAGCCTCGCGCTACTACGCCACGTGAAATCTCGAGCGCCTCACATGACGACCAAGTCAGGCCTCATGGTGGGACTGGGCGAGACCGAGGACGAGCTCCTCGAAGTCTTTCGCAACATGCGCCAGCACAACATCGACGTGCTGACGGTTGGACAGTACTTGCGTCCCTCGAAAAAGCATGCCGAGGTCGTCCGCTATTACCGTCCCGAAGAGTTCGCCCACTTGAAGCAGCAAGCGCTCGAGATGGGTTTCGGCCACGTCGAATCCGGTCCCCTGGTCCGCTCCTCTTACCATGCCGATGAACAGGTCCCAGCCCGTAAGAGCCTGCTGGCTGGGTAGGACTCCCTATCGGGAGGCCTGGGACCTCCAGGCGGAGCTGGTCTCCGCCGTGCGCGATGGTCATGTGCCCGGCACGCTGCTACTCCTCGAACACCCGCACGTCTTCACCATGGGCAAGGCCGCAATTCCCGAACACCTGCTGTGGGACGGCGCGGAGCGAGCCGGCCGACAGGTGGAGGTCATTTGGTCGGACCGGGGCGGCGAGGCGACGTATCACGGCCCGGGCCAGCTGACCGGGTACCCGATAGTCGACCTGAGTCACCTCGGGCTGACGATTCCGGAGTACCTCGCCAGGCTCGAGCAGACGCTTATCGATTACCTGCGCGATCTGGGCATCGACTCGCGGCCGGGCGAGCCCGGCCTCACCGGAGTCTGGTCAGGAGACGAGAAGGTCGCCGCCATCGGGATCAAGCTGAACCGCTCGATAGTGAGTCACGGCTTCGCGCTCAACCTCACAACCGACCTTGGCTATTTCGACGGCATCGTCCCTTGTGGACACGCCGACAAGCGGCCGACCTCAGTGGAAAGACTGAGGGGACAGAAGGTCGAGACGGCGGCCGCAGCCCGCGCGTACGCCGAGCACTTCTCGCGCGTGTTCGGCACCGAGCTGGAGTGGGTTTCCGGCAAGAGGCTTCTCCCGACCGCGGCTCGCTGAGGGCCGCAGGGCGCTTGTCGCTGCCGCTGCGAGCGGTGTTGCTCGCCAACGAGGTCATGGACGGCCGAACAGAAGTTCAAGCGATGCGGGCCCGGGGCGATCATCATCGGGCGCCTCATCCCGGGGATGCGGACAGTTCTTTCCGCGATTGGCTGGAATAATTGAGGTGCCTTACCGCGTTTTCATTCCGTGCGTAGCAGTCTCCGCCGCCATCTGGGCAGCTATATTTCTCGAGCTTGGACGGCACGTGGGCCCTCGAGTTCGGGGCCTATTTGGACTCCCCGCGCATCTGGTCCCCTGGCTGGCGCTGGGTTTGATCTTGCTCGCGATCGGGTATCTGGGATATGAGAATGGCATCAAACCGCAAGCAAACCGAAAGGCCGTCGACTACGAGTGATCTCGTACGCCTGGACAGCGTTTCGATGGATGAAGACGACGAGATCCTCCCCGACTTCGAGGCCGAGGTGGACGGACGCCGGGTCTGGGTGACCGCGGTGCTCGAGCGCACAGCCGTCATCGAACCCGCCCCTGGAGAGCCGAAGGTGCTGGTCAACCGCCGGCGCCTGATGGTGAACCCTCAGCACCTGCGGGTGCGTCACCTGGCAAGCAAGGAAGCGGCTCGTCGCGGTCGCGAGGCCGCTCGACAGCTCCGCATGCAAGAGCACAGCTCAGCGGCTTAACGTCCCCGCTTTCTGTAGGGATCGGCCTACGAACGGCGGTTGAGTGGTGTTCTGGTAAAATTCAAAGCTGCCGACATTGTTCGGCCCTTTTTTATTTACGCGGCTTTGTCCGCCGCCACGAGGGAAGCCACACCACATGAGCAAGATCGTTGATCTCGTTTCTCTGGCCAGCATCGTCCCACCTCTCAACCACGAGGTCAGCGGCGGCTTCAATGCGATGGTCGACGGCAAGCAGGTACGAGTTCGCGCGGTGCTCGAGCGGACTGTTGTGATTGAGCACCAGGAGGGCGGCGAACGAAGCGTCGTCCGCAAGGACAACTGCATGGTTAAGCCGTCCGCCGTGGAGTTCGTTCCCGGCAACCCGAACAACGGTGTCGGCCCGCGTCAGTGGCGCCGGCTCCCAGGCAAGCCACCCGCGACGCCAAGGGTCGGGCCCTAACCCCCGGATTCCCCGGCGTCCGGCGGTCTAGTCCTCGAGGCGTCGCTGCGCCGAGAGGGTCAGGAACGCGGGGAACGACTTGGCCAGCGCGACCTCCTCGAATACCGCGCGCGCGTCGCCAAAGCGGCTCTTTTTCCAGCCGTCCTCGCCCAGGCGCTCTCGCAGGTCGGCCATCTCACCATCCGCGATCTCGCGCACCAGGTCCTCGCTGACGCTCGGACCATCGGCAAGCCGTGCGGAGTGCCGGATCCACTGCCAGACCTGTGATCGCGATATCTCGGCCGTGGCGACGTCCTCCATCAGGTTGTTGATCGCGGCGGCGCCAGTGCCACGCAACCAAGACTCGATGTACTGGATGCCCACGCTCACGTTCATGCGGAGGCCGTTCTCGGTGACGGTCCCGCCGGGAACCTTCACGTCAATGAGCTGAGCCGCGGTGACAGATACCTCCGGCCGCTGGCGATCCAGCTGGTTCGGCCGGTCGCCAAGCACACGGTCAAATGCCTCGGTGGCTGTCTGCACCAGGTCCGGGTGCGCGACCCACGTCCCGTCGAAACCATCATTGGCCTCGCGGTCCTTGTCGTCCTTGACCTTCGCCAGCGCGACTCGGTTGACCTCTGGGTCCTTCCTCGACGGAATGAACGCAGCCATCCCCCCCATTGCGTGAGCGCCGCGCCGGTGGCACGTCTTCA
>JALYSJ010000031.1 GCA_030854855.1 Candidatus Dormiibacterota bacterium | reverse complement strand
GGGGAGGTTCCGCCAGAACCTGCTCGGCAAGCGCGTGGACTACTCCGGTCGCTCTGTGATCGTCGTCGGTCCTGAGCTGAAGCTCCACGAGTGCGGCCTGCCCAAGAAGATGGCACTCGAGCTGTTCAAACCGTTTGTGATGCGGGAGCTCGTCAACAAGGGTTACACGACAAACATCAAGTCCGCCAAGCGAATGGTCGAGCGCAGCCGCACCGAGGTCTGGGACGTGCTGGACGAGGTCATTCGCGACCACCCGGTGCTGCTCAACCGCGCCCCGACCCTTCACCGCCTCGGCATCCAGGCGTTCATGCCAGTGCTGGTCGAGGGTTCGGCCATTCAGATCCACCCCCTCGTGTGCGCCGCCTTCAACGCCGACTTCGACGGCGACCAGATGGCCGTGCATGTTCCCCTCTTCAGCGGCGCCATCGCCGAAGCGAAGAACCTGATGATGTCGTCGCAGAACATCCTCTCCGCGGCCGACGGCCACCCCGTGGTCGCGCCGACGCAGGACGTGGTGCTGGGCTGCTACTGGCTCACCGCCGCGCGCGGAGAGAAGCCGAAAGAAGTGGCTCAGCTTCAGAAGCTGCGCGCCTTCAGCTCGCAGAACGAGGTCGTCCTCGCGCTCGAGAGCAAGGTTGTCAAGCTGCAGGATTGGATCCGCGTCAGGATCGGAACCGAGCTGATCGTCACGACGGCCGGACGTGTTGTCTTCAACCAGCCGCTGCCCGTCGGCAAGGCGCCGATGGAAGCAACCATGCAGCCGCTGCCCTTCCAGAACGCGCATTACGACCGCAAGCTGCTGCGCACCCTGGTGGCGGAGCTGTACCGGCTTTACGGCAGCGACACCACCGCAATCGTGGTCAACGACATCAAACGGCTCGGGTTCCGCTACGCCACGCAGGCCGGAATCACGGTGTCCGCGATGGACATCCCGCACCCCGAGTCGAAGTGGCGGATCATCCGCGAAACCGAGAAGGAAGTCGCGGACGTCGAGAAGATGTACCGCCGCGGTGTCATGACCGACGACGAGCGCTACCGCAAGGTGATCGAGCTGTGGCAGAAGGCCTACGAAGAGGTCGGCAACGCCACGGAGCAGGCATTCGACAAGTTCAGCCCGATCTGGATGATGATGGGCTCGGGCGCCCGCGGAAACATTCAGCAGATCCGCCAGCTGGCTGGGATGCGAGGCCTGATGGCCGACCCCACCGGCCGGATCATCGACCTGCCGATCATGGCCAACTTCACCGAGGGCCTAACCGTGCTCGAGTACTTCATCTCGACGCACGGAACGCGTAAGGGTCTCGCCGACACCGCGCTTCGCACCGCCGACTCCGGCTACCTGACACGGCGTCTGGTAGACGTCGCCCAGGACGTGATCGTGCGGGTGGAAGACTGCGGCACCACCAACGGAATCTGGATTCGCGACATCAGCCCCGAGCGGGCAAAGAACGAGCCGATCTTCGAGAAGATCGCGGGCCGGGTCACAGCCGAGGACATCACCGTCGACGGCAAGGTCCTCGTCCAGACTGGTCAGTCGATCACCGATGACGCGGCGCGGAAGATCATCGCGGCCGGCGTGCCGGTCAAGTTTCGTTCGGTTCTCGTGTGCGAGGCGCGCGAGGGCGTCTGCCGCACCTGCTACGGCCGCAACCTCGCCACGGGCAAGGTGGTGGAGATCGGCGAGGCGGTGGGTGTCATCGCAGCGCAGTCCATCGGCGAGCCGGGCACTCAGCTCACGATGCGTACATTCCACACCGGCGGTGTCGCCGGAGTGGACATCACCCAGGGTCTGCCCCGCGTGGAGGAGCTGTTCGAGGCTCGCATCCCCAAGGGCAAGGCCATCATCTCCGAGATCGACGGGGAGCTCGAGATCATCCGCCAGGAGGGCTCGCGCAAGGTGCGCGTGACGTCCAAGGAAGAGTTCGAGGTGACGTACCCGGTCGACGCCAAGATGCAGGTGCTCGTCAAGAACAAGGAAGAGGTCATGGAGGGCCAGGAGCTGGCCCGCGACGCCAAGAACAACGTGGTGCGCACGCGCCACGCGGGCAAGGCGACCGTGACGCCGAAGGAGATCTCCGTCCGGACCATCGACGAAGAGGTCCGCGAGTACGCGATTCCGCACCAGGTGCGCATCCGGCCCGAGCTCGACCGTCGAGACGGAAAGAAGGTGCTCATCAAGGCGGGACAGCAGATCACCGAGGGCTCGATCTCACCCCAGGAGCTGCTCCACATCTTGGGCAAGGAAGCGGTTCAGACCTTCCTGGTCGACGAGGTCCAGAAGGTGTACCGCTCGCAGGGTGTCGACATCAACGACAAGCACATCGAAGTGATCGTGCGGCAGATGATGCGGAAGGTCCGCGTCGACTCGGCCGGCGACACTGGCCTTCTTCCCGGCGAGATCGTCTCGCAGTGGGAGTACGAGGAAGGCAACGCCAAGGCGCTGGCGGAGGGCGGCGAGCCCGCCACCGCGCAGACCGTGCTGCTCGGCCTGATCAAGGCGGCGCTGAACACCACTTCGTGGCTGTCGGCGGCATCCTTCCAGGAGACGACGCGTGTCTTGACCGAGGCTGCCATCTCCGGCAAGGTGGACAGGCTGCGCGGCCTGAAAGAGAACGTGATCATCGGCAAGCTCATCCCCGCCGGGACTGGGCTGGACTACTACAAGAAGCAGCGAGAGCAGGCGGCCAGGGTCCTCGAGGAGGAGCCGATCGACCTGGAGACTCTGTCCGTATAGGCGGGCCCACCGCGGCCCGGTTTGGTTTAGAGTCACGAGTACGTGCACAAGGGGGCGCCCGCCACGGGTTGCCTCCTTTGTTTTTATGATGGAAAAGTGACCTCAGGCTCCAGGTTGCTTCGCGCCATGGCGTTTTTGGTGTTGGTTGTGGCGGTGTTGTCGGCGGTGTCGGCGTGCGACTCGGGCCGGTTGACCGAAGGGCCGAAGCTGGCGAAGGACCAGACGCTGCGCGTGCAGCTCGACGAGCAGCCGGGTTCGCTCGATCCGGGCCAGACGCAGTACGCGTACGAGACCGCGGTGCTGCGCGCCATCTCCGAGCCGCTGCTGAAGCCGTCTCCGGACCTGGGTGGCGTGCTTCCCGCCGCTGCGCAGTCGTATGACGTGGCGAATGGAGGCACGGTCTTCGTGTTTCACCTGCGGCCGAACGGTTCTTACTCCGACGGTACGGCGGTCAAGGCGCAGGACTTTGTGTACGCATGGCAGCGGCTGATCGATCCGCGCCTGGCCGCGCCTTCGGCGACATTCTTCGCCAACGACGTGCTCAACGGCGACAAGGTGTCGGTGATGGATCCGCAGCGGGACGCGGCTACGCTGGACGGGGCCTTGGGCACACTTGGCTTGAAGGCTCTGGACGACCTCACGTTCCAAGTGACGCTTTCGCAGCCGGACCCTGCATTCGTCTGGCTCGCGGCGATGCCGGCTTCGGCGCCGGTGCGACGGGACATAGTCAAGAAGAGCGGCGACAAGTGGTCGACGAGCCCGGACACGCTGATCACCAACGGCCCGTTCATGGTCACGGAGATGGCTCGCAACGACCACATCACG
>JALYSJ010000184.1 GCA_030854855.1 Candidatus Dormiibacterota bacterium | reverse complement strand
GCCCCGACGACAACTACGAAGGCGCCGATGACTGTATCCGCCTTCTCGTATTCGAGCCAGCGTGGCGTGATCCGCTTGTCGATCACATTCGACTGCTGAAAGAACAGCTGCCACGGGGCGACCGTCGTGCCGACGATGGCGATGATCAGCAGGGCGGCGTCGGAGGTAAAACCTCCCTGCACGCTGGGCACGAGGAAACCCTTGAGCGAAGCCCCTGGATCCGTATGGCTCATCACCACCAGCGGGACGACCAGCAAGCTTGCGGCCACAAACACGAACATCGCCCGCTCCCACCGCCTGAAGTTGCCTGTGACCGTGATCCCGATCAGGATGATGGCGGCGAGTGGCACGACAAGGTATGGGCTCAAACCGAAATACTGGCCCGCGAGGCTGATCCCGATGAACTCCGTGGCAATGGTGAGGAAATTCAGAAGGAAGAGATTGCCGACGGAGAACCATCCCCAGAACTTCCCGAACCGCTCCGAGATCAGCTTCGCGTAACCGACGCCGGTCACCGCGCCGAGTCGCACCACCATCTCCTGGTTCACGATCAGAACAGGGACCAACAGCAATAGGGTCCAGAGCAGCGAGTAGCCATAGTTCTGGCCGGCCTGCGCATAAGTGGACACTCCACCCGCGTCGTTGTCGCCGACCATGACGATGATGCCGGGCCCGATGATGGCGGCCAGGGTCAGGAGGCGGCGCCGCCACGTCCGTCGCGGCGTGACGTCGCTGAGCCTGATGGTGCCGAACGCGCCATGGATGTCGCCGACGTGCGCCTCGTCGAGAACCGCTGACGTGGGGGTCAAGCGCGAGTCCTTCTCAAGCGGCTCGCGCTCGCCCCTCAAACCACTCAGACTCCGGTGCTCGCTTCGACCCGATTGCGCCAGTCTTCAGGAACCAGCGCTTCCAGGAGGTCGTCCACAGAGATCGCCCCGATCAAATTGCCGGCCCTGTCGATCACCGCCAGCGCCGTGAGGTTGTAGTCGGCCATCATCAGCGTCACGTCCGCGAAGTCAGCCGAGGCTCCGATCGAGCAGCTGGTGAGGTCGAGCTCTTCGACTTTTCGAGCGGCGTCTGTCCGTACGAGGTCGGCGAGCGAGACGCTGCCGAGAAACTTGCCCTCCGCCTCGGTGACGAAGACCGTGTTCAGGAGCTGGTGCGGCGCCTTGTCGTCAACGCGCACAGCCTCGATCGCCGCCGCTGCACTCGTGCCGCGGACGACTGACACGTAGTCCGGGCTCATCATTCCGCCGGCTGTGGTCGGGTGGTACTGCATGAGCTTGCGCAGCTTGTGCTGCTGACTCGGCGACATGAGGTTCAGCACCGGCAGGCGCCGCTCCTGCTCGAGCTCGCCAAGCAGGTCGGCTGCGTCGTCGGGAGCCATCTTCTCGAGCACCCGCGCCGCCTCCTCATTGGAACGTGACTTGATGAATTCCGCCTGGTGCTCCGCGTCGAGCTCTTCGAACACGTCGGCGGTGAGCTCCGCATCGCCCTCGACCGCCTTGATGATCTCCTCACCTTCGGCGTGGGATGCACCTTCGACGATGTCGGCAATCTGCGCGGGATGCAACCGGCGAAGGCGCTGGAGTGGCATGAGCAGCTTGGCCGTCGGAACGTGGCCCATGAAAGGCTGGACGTCCCTCCAGTCGAGAATCGCATGCCGCCGGAGGTCCGGCCTGCCGCGCCTCGGCACCAGCCGGCGCAGCATCGCCTGGGGGCTGCGGTCGATGCCTTGCAGCTGCCAACCGTCTTCCGTTGGGGTCAGGACCAGGTCATGGGCCTGGACGATCCGTCCTCGGGCGACGTCGACGAGGTGCCGGCCCAGCACGTCGGCGGCCAGCAGCACCTCGCCCGGACGCCGCTGGAAAGGCTGTGTTTGCAGCGTGTGCGTATTGAGGCGGACCGCTCCCGGTTCGAGCTTCTCGACCAGCTGCGCGCCGACGAACACGTCCTGCGCTCCGACACGCACCTTGAGGCCCGTAACGGGCGGATACCCGCCTTCCGCCAGCTTGACGATGAAATCCTGCACGCGCCCGACCTCGGCGCCGGCCGGGTTCAACACCGGGCTGCGCAGCAGCTGCGTGACCATGATCCTGCGTTTGTCCGGCGGCCTGCTTACTTTCACGTGTCCGTCCTGTTTTTCACTCATTGCTTCCCAATCCCATACCGGCTTCCGAGATTTGCCCCCATTTCTGAGCTACCTGCCCGCCTGCTCCATCTTCTTCTCAACGTGCTCCATGCGCGTGATGATGCTCGCGAGCACCCTGTCCTGAGCATGCAGATGTTCCTGCATCTGCAGGCACTCGTGCAGGATCGCCTCCGCGTCCTGGTAGGTCGTGACCGCCCGCTTGTCAGCAGCCGCGCCGAGCACCTGCTGCCCAACCATGATTACGAACATCAGCAGCAGCTGGACGATGTTGGAAATGAAGAGAAGGAAGGCGAACGGGTAAGGGTCGAGCCTGAACTCCCAGATCCCCAGCGTCGCCAGCGCCATCCACGTCACTTGGATCGCGAAGGCGATGTACACCGCCCACATCGTTCCGACGCTGCGGGTGATCGCCGCCGCGAGCCTGCCGTTGAAGCCGACGTGCTGGTCGGCGACCTTGGGGGGCTCCGCGAGCCTTCTTTTCTCTGTGTGGGGGTGAGGATGGTGGACGAAATCGACACTGGCCATGTGGAATCCCTCCTGAAGCCGGCTTGCCTACGCCGCGATTACTTTAGGATCGCGAAGGATGGCGAAGCGCGTCGACGGCTACCGCTCGGAGCTGAGGCATCTCAAGGACTGGGAGCCGTACCTCAAGAAGAACTCAGGCCTCCCGGGTCCGAGGACAAATCTCGAGCTCGTGCTGGCCGTCGGCGAGGAGGCCGACGCCGACCGGCTGTGGCGCCTTTCCGCTTCCAGCGACGAGTTCCTTGCCTTGTGCGGCACCGCGGGCCTCGGCAAAGTCGCCCTGATGGAGCCCGAGACGGTGATGACCTGGCTCCGCGAGCTCGCCTCCGATGGGCGCTGGCGCGTGCGCGAGGGAGTCGCGATGGCGCTGCAGCGGATCGGCCGCGAGAGCATGCCGCGCCTCCTGGCGGACATGCAAGCCTGGGCGGAGGATGGGCCTTACGTGCAGCGAGCGGCGGCCGCCGGACTTTGCGAGCCGGCCCTGCTCACGAACCGCGCACACGCGGTCGAGGTGCTGGTGATCCTCGACCGCATCACCGGAGCGATGGCGGCGGCAGAGCATCGACGGGATGAGGGGTTCCGCGTCCTGCGTCAG
>JALYSJ010000160.1 GCA_030854855.1 Candidatus Dormiibacterota bacterium | reverse complement strand
GCGCGAGCGCCAGCAGGCTGGCGATGTAGGTTTTGGAGGCGGGGATGCTGAGCTCAGGCCCAGCCCCCAACGGCAGTACCAGCTCGGCCGCGTGGGCCAACCTCGAATCTGGGTCGTTGGTCACCGCCAGCGTGACTGCGCCCTGGCGCGCCGCCTCTTCGATCACGGCGATGACGTCCGGCGCCGCGCCCGACTGCGAGATCCCGATCACGCACTGGCCCTCGAGCGTGGGTGGCGATCCGTACGTGGTGAAAAGCGAAGGTGCCGCGAGCGCCACCATCATGCGGTTGCGAGCGCCGAAGAGGTATTTCGCATAGAGCGCGGCATGGTCGGAGCTGCCCCTTGCCGCGATGATGAAGCCTCGAGGTTTCGAGGCGCGGAGCCGGTCGGCGATCGACGCGACAGCGCCGCGGCTCTCCGCGAGCATGCGCGACGCCAGCAGCGGTTGTTCGCCTATCTCATCTCGAAAGCGGCTCATGGTTCTAAGGCGAGTCTAGGCTTCAGTTACGTGCCGGCTCTCAGCAGCTTGCTGGCGTTTCAGGGAGTCAGCGTTCCGGATGCCGATCGCGTTGACCAGCGCGCCTGCGAGCAGCAAGCCGGCCCCGATGAGCATCGCGAGATGAAGCGACGACGTCGATGCATCACGAACGACCGCGATCAGATACGCATCAGCCGGCGTGTTGAGCGGACTGACCTGGCCGCGGAAAGTCGGGGACGTGACGTCGACTCCCGGCAGACGCAAGGCGACGGCAGAGTAGAAGTTCGCGGTGAGAAAAACAAAGATCAGCGCCCCTGCTAGCTGGGGACCGACGCGCGAGATCGCGTTGTTGATCGCCGATCCGACACCAGAATTCCGCACGGGCACTGAGGTCATGAGGGCGGTAGTCAGTGGCGCGACCATGATCATCAGCCCGGCGCCGAAGATGATCGACCCAGGCAGGAAGTCCGTCACATATGAGATCGGCGGTAAATAGGTGTTTGGGTCGGCCGGCTGGAGCTTCCATGGCGTGCTGGTGCTCGGCACCCTCGCAAACCACAGGACGCCGAGCGCCATGATGGCGGGCCCGATCGCCATGAACCATTTCGGCCCGAATCTGGCGGCGAGGCTGCCAAAGCGGCGCGAAAAGAAGATGAGGAAAAGGGAGCCGGGGATTCCAGCCGCGCCCGCGGCTGCCGCCGTGTAGCCGACAGTGCCCTGCTGGAAGAGCGCGAGATAGTAGAAGGACACATAGAGAGCGCCATAGATCAAGAGCGTCGATATGTTGGTCACCGTGAAATTGCGCGAGCGAAAGAGCTCTGGCGGGATCAGAGGATGCGGTCGTCGAATCATCAGCAGGGGGAGGGCGATGGTCGCCGCGACCCCCGCCGCAAGAGCGACGTAGCCGGCTGGATCGCGCCAGGCTCGCTGCTGACCGTAGATCGTGCCGAACGCCAGCCCGCCGACCGCGACCGCCACGACCGCCGCGCCCAGCCAGTCGAAATGCGACGATGCCTGTTCGTCTCGGCTTTCCGGGATGTGCTTCCACGTCGCCCACACCGCTACGAGGATGAGCGGCACGTTGATCAGAAATGCGGCTCTCCAGGAGATGGTGTCGACCAGCAGCCCGCCGATGACTGGCCCCAGGATCGTCGTCGCCCCGGAAGCGCCCGCCCAGGTCCCGAAGGCACGGCCCTGCTCCTCACCGGAAAAGTTCGCCGTGAGCAAAGCCAGGGAACCTGGAACGAGGATCGCTCCCGCAGCACCCTGCAGGACACGGAACAGGACGAGCAGCTCCAGGTTGGGCGCGAGCCCGCACAGGACCGACGTGGCACCAAAACCGAGCAATCCGGCCAGGAACATGCGGCGGCGGCCGTAGAAGTCGCTGAGCGCTCCGGCGAGTATGAGCAGCGAGCTCAGGCTCAGGAGGTACGCGTTGTAAACGTACGACTGGCCCTCGAGCACCCCAAGGAAAGAGCGCGGGAGGTCGCGTCCCATTCGCGGCAGCGCGACGGTGACGACGGTCGAATCGAGGAAGACGATGCCCGAGCCGAGGACCGCCGCGACCAGGATCCAGCGCTTTGTGCTCATCCGGACGCTAGAAGTCCTGACGACCCATGAAGTGTTCCAACACTCCGGGTCTGACCAGCTCGTAAAGCGCGATGCGATGTCCGCTGGGCGTGACGAACACTTCGCAGGGTCCCATGGGTATCTCGAGGCTTTGCTGCTTCTTGAGACCACGCCTCTTGAGCTGAGCACTCGCTTTGCGCAGGTCTTCGACTCGGTACACGTGGATTGGACGATCGCCTTCCAGGTGGTCAGCCAGCAGGATGTGCGGCGGTCCGGCCGTCAGCTCGACCATCGCCACCCGCGTGCCCATGCCTTCGATGGCAAAGCCCAACCGACCGCCGAGCACCTCGGTGAAGTAGCGCATGTCCGCGGCGACATCCTTGCTTGGCGTGTACATGTAGTCGAGCTGGAGAAACGGTGTCACTTCAGGGCGCTTGGCAGCCCCGGCTTCCAGAGATGCGCCGCCTGGACCACGATCACGGCGACCAGCACCAGCACGCCCCCGATCACCTGGATGACCGACAGCCGGTCCCCAAGGACCACCACGGCCAGCAGGACGGTGATGACCGGCTCCACCGTGCTGAGCAGGGCGGCCCGGGCGGCGCCCACTCGTGGCAGGCCCGCCATGAACAACGAGATGGCGAGCATCGTCGGAAAGAGAGCGATGCCTAGACCGACGGCCCAACCCGAGGCACTGCGAGGCAAAGCGAGCTCGTGGTTGAGCCAGGCGAGCAGGCAGAACGCGAGAGCCGCTCCGCTCATGATCACCGCGCTCGCGGCCACCGCCGGTACGGAGTTCATCAGGCGCTCGCCGATCAGGATGTAGCCCGTGTAAATGGTGGGCGAGGCGATCGCAAGCACCAACGCCCACGAAAGCTCAAAGCGAGCCCCTCCGACCAGCATCGCAACGCCGATGAAGCTTGCCGCGAGCGCGACCCAATGCCATGGCGAGACCGAGCGGCGCAGAAACAGCCACCCGGCGATGACTACAAGGCTTGGATAGATATAGGCGATCAGGACCACGAGAGACGCCGGCAGAGAGCGCAAGGCGACGAAGTAAGTCAGCGCCTGTCCGGTGTAGACGAGCCCTCCCAACGCGAGCAGAGTGACCAGCCGGCTGCGATTGAGCCGCA
>JALYSJ010000133.1 GCA_030854855.1 Candidatus Dormiibacterota bacterium | reverse complement strand
CTCCTTCCGTGGGTGAGGCTCCGCAGCGCCAAGGACTACTACAAGATGCCGGCCCTGCTCGACGGCTACCCCAAGATCCGCGCCACCTTCAACCTCGTGCCGTCGCTGCTGGCGCAGATCGAGGACCACGGCAAGGCCGAATCGGTCGACCTCTTCCTCAACCTGAGCCGCCGTGACGCAGGCGAGCTCTCGGCCGAGGAGCGCGATTTCCTGCTGCGATGGATGCGCGAGTCGCCGCGATCGCTGCGCGTCCAGCAGTCGCCTCGCTATCTGGAGCTCGCCTCGCGGCCCGCCGACGCGCAGTTCACCACCAGCGACATTCGCGACCTTCAGGTGTGGTTCAACCTCGCGTGGTGCGACCCCGTATGGATGGAGTCCGATCCGCGGCTCGCCGAGCTCAAGCGCAAGGACCACGACTTCTCGGAGTCGGACAAGCAGCCACTATTCACCGCCCAGCTGGAAATGATGGCGAAGGTCATCCCGAAGTACCGCGAGCTGGCCGACCGGGGCCAGGCCGAGCTGACCTTCTCTCCCTACTACCACCCGATCCTGCCGCTGCTCAGCCACGTCGACTCGGCGCGCAGCGCCAACCTCAACATCCAGCTCCCGCAACGCCACTTCTCGCATCGCGAAGACGCTGAGCGGCAGATCGAGCTCGGGTTCGGGCTCTTCGAGCGGCTGCTCGGGCGCCGGCCGAAGGGCATGTGGCCTTCAGAGATGGCGGTGGGCGAGAGCGTGATCGGTCTCGCGACCGGCGCGAAGCTGGACTGGATGATCAGCGACGAAGAGGTGCTGGCGCGATCGATGGACAATCAGTGGTCGCGGGATGCCCATCTGTACAGCCCCAAGCGCCTGGAACGTGAGGGGCAGTCGATCGCGATGGTCTTCCGCGACGCGCAGCTCTCGAACGCCATCGGCTTCGACTACCAGCGCATGACCTCCCTCGACGGGGCGCGCACCCTGGTTGGCAGGCTGAAGAAGATCGGAGAGCAGCAGGGCGATCGCGACCTCCTGGTGGTGATCGCGCTCGACGGCGAGAACGCGTGGGAGTTCTATCCGCGCGACGGGCACGATTTCCTCAACGCGCTCTACACGGAGCTCGAGGCCACCCCGGCGGTCGTGACCACCACGGTTTCCGACTTCCTCGCCGAGCATCCACCGGAGCAGCAGCTGCATCACCTACATACGGGCAGCTGGATCAGCGCGAGCCTGGACACCTGGATCGGCGATCCCGAGCACAACATCGCATGGGACCTGCTCGCCGAGACGCGCGACTGGCTCGAGGAGCAGTCGCGCGAGCGGCCGAAGGAGTCTGAGCAGGTCGCCCTCGCGTGGCGCGAGATCCTCATCACCGAGGGCAGCGACTGGTTCTGGTGGTTCAGCCGCAAGCACGACTCGGGCATGGACCTGATTTGGGACAACCAGTTCCGGCTGCACCTGCGCAACGTCTACAAGCTGATGGGCACGCGCGCGCCGGCGCGCCTTTTCCAGCCCATCATCAAGCGCGCGCCGACTCCGGAGCGCGGCGTGCCGGCGGAAGAGATCACGCCGCTCAAACGCGACGATCCGGAGTGGAGCAAGGCGGGCCACTACCTAGTTGGCTCCGGCTTTGGCGCGCTGCACCGCCCGGCCGGGATCGTCGAGAAGGTCTGGTACGGCAATGACGACGAGCACCTGTACTTCCGGATCGACACGCCGCGCTCGCCTGCAGAGCTCGAGTCTCAGCACATCGACTTCTGGCTCTATTGCTCGGGCGCGCCGGCTGGCGATGGAGTGAGCGACACCGACCTTCCTCTGCAGGTGACGGCAATGGCCGACCTCGGCTTCGAGCCCGCGTACGCGATCAGGATCGTGCCTCGCGCGCGCGGAGGCTCGGTCACCGTGGTGAAGATCGTCGAGCCACTCACTCGAGCGGTCGCGGAGACCGGATGGGAGATCCCCGATCCGTTCTTCATCTCGATTCCGTTGAAGCTGCTCGGCAAGGGTCCTGGCGAGACAGTCGAAATGGCGCTGGTGGTGGCCAGGGACGGGCGTGACATCGAGGAGGTGCCGCCCTCGGGCTCACTTGGTGTCCGGATACCGGGCGAAGCGCCGGCCGCGGAAGTTCCACACTCGCAGCATCTCAAGGTGCTGGTGGCGACCGCGGAGCTTGCGCCGTTCGCCAAGCTCGGTGGTGTCGCCGACGTCGCCGCCGC
>JALYSJ010000095.1 GCA_030854855.1 Candidatus Dormiibacterota bacterium | reverse complement strand
GACTGCGGCCCGTTCGCCAAACTGCGCCCGGGCACCGAGATCGGCGACGACGTCCATGTCGGCAGCTTCGTCGAGCTGGTCCGCACGAAGGTGGGCCGGGGAAGCAAGGTTCCCCACATGTCCTACCTGGGCGACACCGATCTCGGCGAGGACGCGAACATCGGAGCCGGTACCATCACGGCCAACTTCGATGGGACCAACAAGAACCGCACCAAGATCGGCGATCGCGCCTTCGTCGGCGTGGACACCATGTTGGTCGCTCCCGTCAAACTGGGCAAGGAAGCCAGGACAGGGGCCGGTTCGGTCGTCACCAAGGACGTGCCTGATGGCGCGACAGCCGTCGGAGTTCCCGCTAGGGTGGTACGTAGGAAAGTCGTGAGCCCGGATTCCGAAACCAAGTGATAGGCAGGATTCAGACCGCGGTCGAGTTCGCCGGGGAGGAGGCGTCCCCGTGGGGCGCCCTCAAGCTCATCGCCGGCTCGGCCAACCGCGATCTGGCCGAGCGGATCTCCAAGATCCTCGACGTCCCGCTCACCGACCCCCGCCTGCGCCGCTTCCCCGACGGTGAGATCAACGTCAAGATCGAGGACTCGATGCGCGGGCACGACGTGTTCGTGATCCAGCCCACCTCGCCCCCTGTGAACGAGCACCTGATGGAGCTTTTCATCATCCTCGACGCCCTTCGCCGCGCCTCGGCGGGCCGCGTGACCGCGGTCGTACCGTATTACGGCTACGCCCGTAAGGAGCGGAAGACCCAGCCCCGCGAACCGATCTCGGCCAAGCTGGTCGCCAACTTCATCACGCTCGCCGGGGCCGACCGCCTTCTCCTGCTCGACCTCCACGCCGAGGCCATCGAAGGCTTCTTCGACGTCCCCACCGACCACCTATCGCCGCACCGGATCATTGCCGAGTACCTGAAGACGCGCAACTTGCACCACATCACGATCGTCGCCCCCGACGCCGGTGGCGGCCGCCGAGCCGAGGCCGTCGCCAACAACCTCGCGGCGCCCATCGCTTTCGGTTACAAGCGCCGCTCGAGCGACGACGAGGTGGAGATGATCGCCGTGTCAGGTGACGTGAAGGGTCGTGACTGTGTCGTGGTCGAGGACATCATCACGACCGGCGGCACCATCACCAAGCTCGCGGCAGCGCTGCGCACGCAGGGCGCCAGCAAGGTGCTCATCGTCGCGACCCACCCGGTGCTCACGGGCGATGCCGTCGACAGGTTGAAGAAGGCAAACGTGGACGAAGTCATCGTGACCGACTCCGTTCCCATCTCCCCCGAAAAGCTGGGCCCGCCAATCACGGTGCTGTCGGTCGCACCTTTAATCGCTGAGGCGATCATCCGGGTGCACGAGAACCGGAGCGTCAGCGAGCTCTTCGTTTAGTCCCTCGTCATGACCGGCCAGGAAATGATCGAGGTCGTTGTGCTGATCGTGTGCTTTGTCGTGGCCGCGATGGCCAGCGGCACCGAGACCGCGCTGACGTCTGTCAGCCGCCTTCGCGTGCGGTTCCTCGCAGAGCAGGGCAGCAAGGCCGCGGCCATCCTGCAGCGATTGCGCGCGGATCCCAACCGATTCCTCTCGACAGTCCTATTCGTAAACACGCTTGCGCTGATCGTCGCCTCCACCGCGACCGCGCTTCTGAGCGAGTCCGTGTTCAGCCAATGGGGAGTGCCCATGGGGTGGCGCCTTTGGCTCACGCTGCTGGACTCTGTCGTTCTTTCCGTGATCCTGTTGATCGCGGCCGAGGTCACGCCTAAAACGCTCGCGATCACGCATGCCGAGCGCGTGGCGCTGGCGGCGGCCGGCCCTGTCGACAAGCTCGCTGGCGCATTGGGCCCGATCCTGTGGGTGGTCACCTATGTCTCCCGAGGACTCACCGGTGGTCACGCCGCCCGCGCCCCGTACCTCTCTGAAGAGGAGCTCATGAGCCTGCTCCACGTTTCCGAGGAGCAGGGGGTGATCGAGGAGCAGGAGCACCAGATGATCCACGGCATCATCGAGATCGGCGACAAGACGGTGCGCGAGATCATGATCCCGCGCACCGACATAGTGGCCGTGGAGCGAAATGCCGACCTGCGCGAAGTCGTCAAGCTCTTTAAAGAGCACCGCCACACCAGGATGCCCGTGTACGACCGCGACATCGATCACCCGGTCGGCCTCATCCACACCAAGGACCTGCTGCTCTTCTACACGCTCTCGAGCTCGCAAAAGTTCGACATGGACAAGCTGCTGCGGCCCATCGAGCACACGCCGGAGCAGAAAAAGGTCGACGAGCTGCTGCACGACATGCGGACCAAGAAGGTTCACATGATGATCGTCGTCGACGAGTACGGCGGCACTGCCGGGCTGGTCACGCTCGAAGACCTGCTCGAGGAGATCGTCGGCGAGATTCGCGACGAGTACGACTCCGCGGAGGAGGACCTGCTTGCCATCCTCAACGACCACGAGGCTCGCGTCGACGCCGGCTTCCCGCTGGAGGAGCTCAACTCACGGCTCGGGCTCGCGATCGAAGAGTCGGGCGACTACGACTCGGTGGGCGGCTACGTCCACTCGGTGCTCGGCAAGATCGCTACGGTTGGCGACTCCTTCAAGGCCGGCCGCGCGCGCTGGACGGTCGAAAAGGTGAAGGGCCGGCGCATCCAGAGCATCCGTTTGACGGCCGACCAGCCGTGGCCGACGGAAGCCCTCGCCGCGTCCGGCATGGCGCATCCCTCGCAGTCGAACGAAAGCCAAGGCAACAGTAAACCGGAAGTGGAGAAAGAGACTGGCCACATATCGTGACCGGGCCGTCGTGCTGCGCAAGCTCGACTACGGCGAGGCCGATCGAATCTTCACGCTGCTGACTCGGACCCACGGCAAGGTCGGGGCGATCGCGAAAGGGGTGAGGCGGCCGGAGTCGAAGCTGGGACCCTCACTCGAGCTGTATGGGCACGTCGACGTGCTTCTGGCGAAGGGCCGCGGCGAGCTCGACATCGTGGCCCAGGTGCAGCGCATGCCGGGCCTGCGGATCGCGGGCAACGTGGAGCGCATGTCTCACGCCGCACTGATCGCGGAGCTCGCGGAGCGAGTGTGCGAGGACCGCCACCCTGTCGACGGGGTGTACGAGCTGGCGGTGATGGCGCTGGACGAGCTGGCACGCGAAACCGATCCGCGCCGCGCGTCGGCCTACTTCCTGATGGCCGCCCTCGACCTCCTGGGCTACTCGCCCCAGCTGGCAGCGTGCGCGACGTGCGACCGCCCGCTGGTCGCCAAACCCGCCGCGTTCAGCCCCGAGGCGGGGGGGTTCCTCTGCGACCAGTGCTCGATGCCGGGCATGTCGCTGGTTCCCGTTGGGGCGATCAAAGTGCTGAGGCTCATGGCCGCCGGCGACCTGGAAACGTACAGACGTCTCAAGCTCGATGGCGCGTTGATGTCGTCGATCGAGGGAGTGCTGACGACCCAGCTGGAGCATCACCTGGACCGCCGCCTGAAGTCGCTACAGTTCCTGCATCAGATGAGGCTCCAGGGAGGCGTGATCAATTGATGCTCAAGGGTGAGAAGGCATTCAGCGGTTTTTCGGTCAACGACCTGGCCGCCGCGAGGAAGTTTTACGGCCAGACACTCGGCCTTCAGATAGACGAGAACGCTCAGGGCGGCCTGCAGCTCAAGGTCGCCGGACCGAACGGAATCTTCATCTACTCGAAGGACGATCACGTGCCCGCGACCTACACCATTCTCAATTTCTTGGTCGCCGACATCGATAGTGCTGTGGACGAGCTGGCCGTCAAGGGCGTCAAGTTCGAGAAGTACGAGGGCATAACCGACGCGAAAGGCATCGCTCGCGGCAGCTCCGTGGGACAGGGTCCCGACATCGCTTGGTTCAAGGATCCGGCCGG
>JALYSJ010000061.1 GCA_030854855.1 Candidatus Dormiibacterota bacterium | reverse complement strand
CGCGAAGGCGACATTCTCGCGCACCATCCTTACGACTCTTTCGCCACTTCGGTCGAGGCTTTCATCGATCACGCCGCTAGCGACCCCGACGTCCTCGCCATCAAGCAGACGCTGTACCGGACGTCAGGCTATACGGCGCCCAGCGCCAACGCCAATCCGCTGCCGGCGAGCCCGATCGTCAGGGCGCTCATCCGCGCTGCCGAGCGAGGCAAGCAGGTCGCCGCGTTGGTTGAGCTCAAAGCGCGCGGCGACGAGCAGGCCAACATAGGTTGGGCGAGAGCCCTCGAAGAAGCCAACGTCCACGTCGTCTACGGATTGCTCGGACTGAAGACTCACGCCAAGGTCACGCTGGTCGTGCGGCGCGAGGGCAAGCACATCCAGCACTACCTGCACGTCGGCACCGGCAACTACAACCCGAGCACCGCCCACGCGTACGAGGACGTGAGCCTGCTTTCCGCCGACGCAGACCTCGGCGCCGACGTGACCGAGCTGTTCAACCTCCTGACCGGCTACAGCCGCCAGCATCGCTATCGCAAGCTCCTCGTCGCGCCGACCAGCTTGCGCGCGGGCATCACGCAGCTCATCGAGCGCGAGGGCAAGCCAGGGGGCCGGATCATCATCAAGGTCAACAACCTGATCGACCCGGACATCATCGAAGCCCTGTACGCGGCATCGCAGGCTGGCGCGCAGGTTGACCTGATCGTCCGCGGCATGAGCTCGCTGCGCCCCGGAGTGGCCGGGATGTCGGAGCGGATCAGGGTGCGCTCGATCGTCGGCCGCTTCCTCGAGCACTCCCGCATCTTTGCGTTCGGCGACGGAGTTGAGGCCGAGTATTACCTCGGGTCTTCCGACCTCATGCCCCGCAACCTGGATCGTCGCGTCGAAGCGGTGGTCCCCGTCGGCGACGCCAAGCTGCGCGAGCGCCTGTCCGGGATCCTCGAACTCGCTCTCGCCGACGATGTTCTGGCCTGGCAGCTCTGCCCCGACGGCGTGTGGCAGCGCGTACCCACCGTCCGCGGAATCAACTCACACAAACGCTTCCAGGAGATGGCCCTGGAGAGCGCGCGTGGCAACGGGGTGGTACACCGAATCTCGAATGCTTGAGCGCGAGGTGAAGCTTGGGGCGGGACCCGCGTTCCACCTACCCGACCTCGCCGGCGTCGTTGACGGCGTCTCGGTGAGCCCTCCCGAGGCGGTCCGGATGGAGACCGTCTACTACGACACCGAAGACCTGCGCCTCGCCCGGTGGGGGGTTTCGCTTCGCTACCGCGCAGGCGAGGGCTGGACACTGAAGCTGCCACCGAAGACCGACTCAGGTCAAGCGCCCGGTCAGCTTCTCGAGCGCGACGAGCTGACGTTTGAAGGCAGCGCCAAGAAGCCGCCCGAGGCGGCGGTGGGGATAGTGCGCGCGTACGTCCGCAAGGCAGAGCTCGTGCCCGTCGCTCGCCTCTCGACGATTCGCCGGCGCGTGCGGCTGATCGATGGCTCGGGGGCTCGCGTCGCCGAGGTCGTGGACGACGAGGTCTCAGTCCGGGACGGCCGCCGCGTGGCGGCGCGGTTCAGAGAGATCGAGGTCGAGGTGCCTCATCAAGCGAACGGCGCTGCCAACGGCATCGTCGATCCGCTGGTCATGCGCCTGCGCGGTGCTGGGGCCGGAGCTCCAGACCCAACCCCCAAGCACATACGTGCTCTCGGTCCGCGAGCGATGGAGCCGCCCGAGGTTGCGCCGGAGGCCATCCAGCCCGGCGCGCCCGCGAAGGACGTGATCAAGTACGTGCTCGCCGAGAGCGTCGCGGCCTTGCTGAAGCACGACCCGCTGGTGCGAACGAGCGGCGACCCCGAGGGCGTCCATCAGGCCCGCGTCGCGACGCGCAAGCTTCGGTCCCACCTGCGGACGTTCGGCCCCCTGCTCGATCCCGAGTGGACCGAGCCGCTGCGTACGGAGCTCGGGTGGCTGGCCACAAGCCTGGGCGGCGTTCGCGATCAGGAGGTCTTGCTGGAGCGCCTGCGCGAACGCGCCAAGACGCTGCCGGCGAGCGACCAGAGGTCAGCCAACGCGCTCCTCCAGCTCCTCGTTGCAGAGATCGAGACGCTGCGCAAGAAGCTGCTGACCGAGCTCAACTCCACGCGGTACATCGACCTGTTGGAGCGACTCGTGACCGCAGCGCATTCGCCGGCCGCGCTTCCGGAGGCGGACGTGCCGGCAGCCAGCGTTCTGCCTCCGCTGGCGGCGGGTCCATGGCGGCGGCTGCGTTCGGCCGTCTGGCATCTGCCCGAGACGCCGGCCGATCTTGAGCTGCATCGGATCCGCATCCTCGCCAAGCGCGCGCGGTACGCGGCGGAAGCGGTCGCGCCGGTGGTGGGCAACGCTGCGTCGGGGTTTGCACGGGCCGCCGCCAAGCTCCAGACCATCCTTGGCGAACATCAGGACAGCGTTACAGCGCAGGCGTGGCTTCGCGGCGCAAGGATCAGCGGTCGCCGCGCCTTTGTCGCCGGGGAGCTCATTGCCATGGAGCACGTGGTCGCGGAAGATGCGCGGGCGAAGTGGCCGAAGATCTGGAAGGCCCTGGATCGAAAATCGCTGCGACAATGGATGCCCTGACCGCGCAGTGGGAACTTTTTACGTTGTGCGGCACGCCAAGTCCGGCAGCAGAAGTCACTGGTCTGGGGATGACCGCCTTCGGCCTTTGACCAAGAAAGGGGAGCAGCAAGCCGAAGCGCTGGTCTCGATCCTCGAACCGTTTCCCATCTCCGCGATTTTCTCCAGCCCATTTCTCCGCTGCGTGCAAACCGTCCACCCGCTAGCCCGCGCGCACAAGCTCAAGATCAAGCAGACGCCGTCGCTCGCTGAAGGCAAAGGCCTTGCTGGAGCCATGCAGATCCTGGGCGACCCCAAGCTGAAGCGGGCGGTTCTTTCCACGCACGGCGACATCGTGTGGGAGCTCGTTGAAGAGCTCGTCAAGCGGAAGGTCGTCAGGGCGGGGGAGGGAGGATTCGACAAAGGCTCGACGTGGGTGGTCGACGTCGAGGACGGATCCTTCGCGCGCGCCCGCTACATTCCCGCCCCCTGAGCGAACCTGACGACAAAGTTCACCCGAGGTCTGAGGGCGGAGATGGCCGCCGCCGCCGATCCAACCCGAGCGGTCCGGATGCAGGCGTACATGAAATCGACGATGCCGTACTACGGTCTGACGTCGCCGCAGGTCGATGCGATCTGCAAGAAGGTCTTCGCCGAGAACGCATTCGCCTGTGTTGAATGGCGCGCCGCCATCCTCGAGCTGTGGCGTGGCGCTCGCTTTCGCGAGGAGCGCTACGCAGCCATAAAGCTTGTTCTTCTGAAAAAGCATCGCGAGTGCTGGTCGCCCGAGCTGATGCCCATGCTGGAGGAGATGATCGTGAGCGGGGCGTGGTGGGACTACGTCGACGCTCTTGCGTCGGTGGTCGGCGAGCTGCTGCGCTCGCACCCCAAGAAGATCAGGCCTCTCATGCGCGCGTGGAGCAAAGACGGCAACCTCTGGAAGCGGCGCGTGTCGATCATCTGCCAGCTCTCGTTCAAGCGCGACACGGACCTCGAGCTGCTCTACTCCAACATCAAGCCGAACCTGTCGCGTCGTGACTTCTTCGTCCGCAAGGCCATCGGCTGGGCCCTGCGCCAGTACGCGTGGACGGACCCGAAGGAGGTCGCGCGGTACGTGCGCGAGTATGAAGGCCAGCTGAGCGGACTGAGCCGGCGCGAAGCCCTCAAAAACATAGGCCTAGAGGCGCGGCCGACGGGCTTTCCGGCCGCGCCTCTAAGGTTAGTTCGATGACGGTGACACTGCGCGGAGCGGGGTTGTCGGAGAGCCAGGTCGTGGACGTGGCCCGCCACGGCGAAACGGTGGCCCTTGCCGCGGCGGCGCGCGCGAAGATGGAGCGCAGCCGGACGCGTGTCGAGAAGGCGGCGTCGTCGCGCGAACCCGTCTACGGCGTCTCCACCGGCTTCGGCGCGCTGGCCGGCACCCGCGTGGCTCCGCTGCGGCAGCCCGAGCTTCAGCTGTCACTCATCCGCTCGCATGCGGCCGGCATGGGGCCGCCCGTCGAAAACGAGGTGGTGCGAGCGACGATGCTGCTGCGCGCTCGAACGCTTGCTATGGGCCTCTCGGGCGTCAGGCCAGTGGTGGCCGAGGCTCTCATCGCGATGCTGAACGCGCAGATCACCCCGGTTGTCCCGCGTTACGGCTCGGTCGGCTGCAGTGGCGACCTCGCGCCGCTCGCCCATATCGGGCTCGCCCTGGTCGGCGAGGGCGAGGTCGTCGACGCCGCCGGCGCGCTCAAGCCGGCGGTGGCCGCGCTCAAGGCCGCGCGGCTGAAGCTGTTGAAGCTCGAGACCAAGGAAGGGCTTGCGCTGATCAACGGAACCGACGGCATGCTGGGCATGCTGGCTCTTGCGTGCGCCGACGCCGAGGTCTGCTTCAGGACCGCGGACGTCACCGCCGCGATGTCAGCCGAGGCCTTGCTCGGGACCGACCGGCCGTTCCAGTCTCGCCTCCATGAGATCCGTCCTCATCCAGGACAGGTCGCGAGCGCGGCGAATCTGGTGCTGATACTGCGCGGATCGGGCATCGTCGCCTCGCATCGCCACTCGCATCATGCGGTGCAGGATTCCTACTCCGTCCGCTGCAGCCCGCAGGTCGCGGGCGCGGCGCGCGACACGCTGGACTTCGCACGGCGCGTGGCGGCTGTGGAGCTCGCTTCCACAGTCGACAACCCGGTCGTGATGGAGAACGGCGACGTCGAGTCGACGGGCAACTTCCACGGCGAGCCCCTTGCGTTTGCGGCGGATTTCATGGCCATCGCCGCCGCGGAGGTTGGCGCTATCTCCGAACGCCGGGTCGATCGCCTGCTCGATCCGCACCGCTCCGAGGGGCTGCCTCCGTTTCTCGCCGCGGAGCCAGGCGTCGACTCCGGCCTCATGGTCGCGCAGTACACGGCGGCGGCCCTGGTGGCGGAGAACCGGCGACTCGCCGCGCCCGCGAGCGTCGACTCGATTCCCACGTCGGGCATGCAGGAAGACCACGTGTCGATGGGGTGGGGCGCCGCGCTGAAGCTGCGGAGCGTGCTCGAGAACGTCCGGCGCATCCTTGCCGTCGAGCTGGTGTCCGCCGCCCGCGCGCAGGATCTCCGCCGACCGCTCAAGGCCGCGCCTGCGACCGCAGCGGTCAGAGACCTGCTGCGCAAGCACGTGCCGGGAGTCGGCGCGGATCGCTACCTCGCCCCTGAGCTTGCGCACGCTGAAGAGTTGATCTACAGCGGCGCGATTCTCGAGGCGGCCGAATCCGTCACCGGAACCTTGGCTTGACACGGACCATCCGCGCGCCGCGCGGCTCCGAGATCACGTGTCTCGGGTGGCCGCAGGAGGCGGCGATGCGGATGCTGATGAACAACCTCGACCCCGAGGTCGCCGAGCGTCCGGAGGATCTCGTCGTCTACGGCGGCACCGGCCGCGCCGCCCGCTCGTGGGAAGCCTTCGACGCGATAGTGAGCGAGCTGCGCCGGCTCAAGGGCGACCAGACGCTGCTTGTGCAATCGGGCAAGCCCGTGGGTGTTTTCAACACTCACGACTGGGCGCCACGTGTGCTCATCTCCAACTCGATGCTGGTCCCCGAGTGGGCGACCTGGGACGAATTCCGCAGGCTGGAAGCTCTCGGGCTGACGATGTACGGCCAGATGACCGCCGGCTCCTGGATCTATATCGGAACGCAGGGCATCCTGCAGGGGACTTACGAGACCTTCGCCGCCATCGCGCGCGAGCGCTTCGGCGGCACGCTAGCCGGCACCATCACTCTCACCGCAGGCCTTGGAGGGATGGGCGGAGCGCAGCCGCTGGCGATCACGCTCAACGGCGGAGTCGCGCTCTGCGTCGAAGCCGATCCGGAGCGCATCGAGCGCCGGCTGCAGCACGGGTATCTCGACGTTCGCGCCAAGGACCTGGACGACGCGTTGAAGCTGGCCACCGCTGCGAAGCATTCGAAGCGCGCGCTCTCGATCGGCGTGCATGGCAACGCCGCCGAGATCGTTCCCGAGCTCGCAGCTCGGGGATTCGAGGTCGACGTGGTGACCGACCAGACGCCCGCGCACGATCCGCTCAGCTACATCCCCGCCGGTCTCTCAGCCGAAGACGCTCAGGAGCTGCGGCTAGACGACCCCGCCGGATACATCAAGCGCGCGCGCGAAAGCATGGCGCGGCATGTCGATGCGATGGTCGAGTTTCTGGACCGCGGCGCCGAGGTCTTCGACTACGGCAACAGCCTGCGCGCCGAAGCGCGACTGGGCGGAAGCGCTCGCGCTTTCGACTTCCCTGGATTCGTGCCCGCATACATCCGTCCTCTCTTCTGCGAGGGCAAGGGCCCGTTCCGCTGGGTCGCGCTGTCGGGTGACCCCGCGGACATCGCGGCGACCGACCAAGCCATCGTCGAGGAGTTTGCCGACGACCCCGCTCTGATCCGCTGGATCAAGGCGGCGCAGGAGCACGTCAAATACCAGGGTCTGCCGGCCCGCATCTGCTGGCTGGGATATGGCGAGCGAGCGCGGGCGGGCAAGCGATTCAACGATCTGGTGCGGACCGGCGCGGTCAAAGCGCCGATCGTCATCGGCCGCGATCACCTCGACTCCGGGTCGGTGGCCTCGCCGTATCGAGAGACGGAGGCGATGCTCGACGGCTCGGACGCGATCGCGGACTGGCCGATCCTCAACGCCCTCCTCAACACCTCCAGCGGGGCGTCATGGGTCAGCGTTCACCACGGCGGCGGTGTCGGCATCGGCAGATCCATTCACGCCGGCATGGTGGTCGTCGCCGACGGCTCGGACGAAGCCGAACGCAAGCTGGAGCGGGTACTCACCAACGACCCTGGCACCGGCGTCATCCGGCACGCCGACGCGGGCTACCAGCGCGCAATCGACGTGGCGCAAGAACGCGGCGTGCACATCCCGATGCGTCGTGACCTGCAGTGAGCGCGGGATCCGGAGTCTGGCACGCCGAGCAGGCGTGGCTCGGATTCGCCGCCGAGGACGTTCTCATCGAGGTCGAGGACGGACGGATCAAGAACGTCACCATCAACGTCGATGCCCCGCGTGAGGCGACGACGCTCAGCGGGTGGACGATCCCCGGCCTCGCCAACGTGCACAGCCATGCGTTTCAGCACTCGCTGCGCGGAGTGGTCGAATCAAGCGGCGATGACTTCTGGGCGTGGCGGCGCGAGATGTACCGGCATACGGAGTGGGACCGGTCCGACTACGTCAAATTCGCGCGAGTTGTATTTCAACAGATGCTCCAAGCCGGCATCACGGCCGTCGGTGAATTCCACTATCTCCACGGTCGCGGCAACGAGCTTGGGGAGGCACTGATTGAGGCCGCGGACGAGGTGGGCATTCGGATCACGCTGATCGACGTGTGCTACCTGCGTGGCGGCCTGGACGGCAAGCCACTCGACGACGCGCAGCGGGCATTCTCTGACGGCGACGCCGATCGCTGGGCGCAGCGCGTCGATCTGCTCAAAGACGGAGAGCGGGTCCGCATCGCCGCCGCCATCCACAGCGTGCGCGCGGTTGACCCTGCATCGATGCGCACCGTCGCGGCGTGGGCACGAAAGAAGGCGGTCCCGCTCCACATCCACCTCGCCGAGCAGCAGGCGGAGGTCGACGAATGCCAAGCGGCTGAAGGCTGCACGCCCACGGAGCTGCTGCAGCGCGAGGGTATCCTCGGCCCCGACCTCACGGCAGTTCACGCGATCCACGTCGCCGACCACGACATCGCACTCCTCGGCACGAGCCGTGTGAACGTCTGCGCATGCTCGACCACCGAACGCGACCTCGGCGATCGGGTCGGACCGCTGCATGCGCTGGCAGAGGCGGGCTGCCCGATCACGGTCGGCAGCGACTCCAACGCCGTGATCGACATCCTGGAAGAGGCACGCGCGCTCGAGCTGGACCAGCGGCGCGCCACCGGGCGTCGTGTTCTTCACCAGCCGGATGATCTGCTCCGCGCCGCGACCGTGAACGGCATGCGCGCGCTGGGCTGGGAGGCGGGCGAGCTCATGCCGGGGATGCTCGCGGATTTCATCACGCTCGAGCAGCGACCTCAAACCACATGGCGCGAGCTCGATCCCTCCTACCTCATCTTCTGCAGCTCCGCGTGCGACGTGACCAACGTGGTGGTCGGCGGCCGGACCGCCTTTTCAAGATGAGGCGCCTGCGCAATATCGGCCGTCTCTTCACGAGCACTTCCGTCGGCGTGATCGAGAACGCAGCGGTCATCTGCGACGGCGACAAGATCGCTTGGTGCGGACCCCACGGACACGAGCCTCATGAGCTGATGGAGGCCGTCAGCGAAGACGACGACTGTGCAGGCGGCCTGGTCACCGCCGGACTGATCGACGCGCACACCCATCCCGTGTACGCGGGTGACCGCATGCCCGAGCTGGCGAAGCGCACAGCGGGAGCGTCTTACGCGGAAGTGGCGAAGGGGGGTGGCGGCATCCGCGCGACCGTCCAGGCGACGCGGGCGGAGCCGATCAGCGTCCTGGAGCAAGCCACGGCTCGACGGCTGTGGATGTGGCTCGAAGGTGGTGCGACCACAGTCGAGGCGAAGACCGGCTATCACCTCAATCGCGAAGGGGAGCTGGAGACCACGCGGATGCTCGCGCGACTAGGGGAACGCAAGGACCTGCCGCGCATCGAGGTGACCTTCCTCGCGGCGCATGCGTTGCCACCCGACCGCTGGGCGAGATTCGGCTCCTATTCGAAAGAGGTCGCGGACTGGTGCGATGACGCCCACCTGGCGGGGGCGCGCTTCTGCGACGTCTTCTGCGACAAGGGCTACTTCAGCGTCGCTCAGTCGCGTCGCATCCTCAAGGCCGCCATCGACGCCAAGCTCATCCCGCGCATTCACGCCGATGAGCTCGCCCGCACCGGCGGGGCGCGCCTGGCGGCGGAGCTTCACGCCGTGTCGGCCGACCATCTTCTGTGTGCGAATGGCGGCGATGCTGTGGCGCTGGCGCGGGCTGGGGTCGTCGCCACCCTGGCGCCGGTGACCGCCCTCTCGATCGGCAAGCTGCCCCCGGTGAAGCAGCTGACCGAGGCGGGGGCGGTGATCGCCCTCGGCACCGACCACAATCCGGGCACCAGCGGCACCACGAGCATGAGCCTTGTCGTCGCGCTCGCCGTCGGAGTGTTCAAGATGTCCGCGGAGCGGGCGCTGCTGGCCGCCACCGCGGGCGGCGCTCACTCGGTCTCCCGATCAGATCGGGGTGTCGTCGCCGCCTCCAAGTTGGCCGACCTGGTGCTCTGGGAGGCAGAGCATGAAGGGGCCTTTGCCTGGGCCTACGGGCTCAAGCCCCGAGTGGTCTGGCGAGGCGGGGCGCAAGTATTTGCGTGAAAATCAGTTGCTAAACACGTGCATTTCGCGTACAAGTTGCACTGAAAAGACCGCCTCTCACCCCACAACCTGCAATAACCGCGGTCAAATGGAGGAAGTCAACTAGTGGCAAAGTGGAATCCCTTGGCGTTGAAAATCCTGATGTGGTTCATGGGCTTGCTGATCGTAGCCGGGTCAGGTATGGGCTTCATCGGTAGCACCATATTCAACTTCGACTCCAACTTCGGCATTACGGCCTCGGTAGCGGGGGTAGCCTTCGGCGCAGGTGTGATGATCGCCGGCTTCGACCCGATCGCCAACGTGACCTGGGTCCGCGCCCTGATCCTGTATGCGATTCTGCAGGTGGTCTATCAGATCTTCCTCAATATCGCAGTCGGTCGTTTCGACATCATCGCCTTCATCGTCCCGATCATCGCCGCAGTCGTCATCCTCGTTCTCTACCCGAACAAGCCCGCGCTCTGGATGCAGGGCGGCGCTTCGGGAGCCCGCGCTTAAGTCTCCTCAACTTTTCCAATAAGGGGCAGCTCGCGCTGCCCCTTTTTGTTTTACGTCGGAGGGTTATGCAGTCCCAGGTTCGTCGCCGCTGACGATCCACCGCCCGCCACCGCCGGCCGCGACGAGGTCGTCCGACGCGTGCGGTCCCCAGGAACCGACGGGGTAGGACTCCGGGTGGCCCTCAGCCTCCCAGGCCCGGACGAGAGGGTCGACGATCTCCCACGAGAGCTCGATCTCCTCGGCTCCGGGGAATGCGGAGTGGCCTCCGGCAAGGACCTCTGACAGCACGTTGTCATACGCGTCGGGCAGCGCCGCCTTCGTGAGGTGCGCATAGTCCAGTCGCATCCCCGCCGGCACCATCTCAAATCGAGTTCCCGGTCGCTTCGCGCCAATCCGAAGTGAGATGCCTTCGTCAGGTTGGATGCGAATCACGATCAGCGTCGGGATGCCTCGCTGGCGGCGGCCTGCGATGCGCAGCATCGGCGCGTCATGCAGCTTGATCACGACTTCGGTGACGCGCCGGCGGAGCGCCTTGCCGGTGCGCAAGAAGATCGGCACACCATCCCAGCGCCAGTTGTCGATCGATACGCGCATGGCCGCGAAGGTCTCGCGCCGTGAGTCTGGAGCGACGCCCGGCTCATCCAGGTAGCCCTCGTACTGTCCTCGCACCGCCATGCTGGGATCGACCGGCGACATGGCGCGCAAAGCCGCACGCTTCGCCCGCCGCACGTATTCGGGGTCGAAGGTGGTCGGCGGCTCCATGGTGATCAGAGCGAGCAGCTGAAGCATGTGGTTCTGGATGATGTCGCGCACGGCGCCGGTCTGGTCGTAGTACCCAGCGCGCTTGCCGATACCTTCCTCCTCCGCCACCGTGATGAGAATGGTTTCGATCAACGTGCGGTTCCACACCGGCTCGAAAAGGGAGTTGGAAAACCGCAACGCCATCACGTTCTGCACCGTGTCCTTGGCCAGGTAGTGGTCGATGCGAAAGATCTGCTGCTCTTCGAAAGCGGCGGCCAGCTCGGCGTTGAGCTTTCGCGCGGAGGCGAGGTCGTGGCCCAGAGGCTTCTCGACCACGATCCGGCGCGTTGTGTCCGCCTTTTTCGCCAGACCGGCCTGAGCCAGGCCGGAGATGATGTCGCTGAAGGTCTCGGGTGGTGTGGCGAGGTAGAAGATGACGGTTGACGTGCCGGCGGTCAGCTCGTTCAGAGGTGTGAAAGTCGAGGGTTCCGCGTAGTCGAGCTGAACCCATTCGGCATTGGCACCGAGTCGCTGGTTGCCGCTCGATTCTTTGACGATTTCGCGGAAGTCAGCGCTCGATTTGTGACTGCGGCCGGCACCGATCACGCGCACCGACT
>JALYSJ010000009.1 GCA_030854855.1 Candidatus Dormiibacterota bacterium | reverse complement strand
CCCACGACCCGGCGAACCTCCTGCCGAACGCGAGCAGTCCGCGTAGCCCGCCGAGCCGCTCAACGGTCTCGACCCCAGTCAAATCAATGAATGAGTCGCGGTATTCGGCATCGAGATCCCACGCGTCGTAATTGCGGGGATTGTCGTCGTGAAGCTGGAGGAGATTCCCAGGCCCGCCAAGCACCTGGCGCCCAACCTCCTTGTCCCAGATCGAGGTGAGCACTGCGCGGTCGTCCCATTCGACGCGGAGGAGCTCGTTCTCCATGCTGAAGTCCGTAACCGTGACTTCGGGTTCACGTGCATGCTCCACGTGAACCGCCCACCCGCAAGACGGAGCCTCGACGCGCGCCCATTCGCCGCCGAGGCTGACTATCTCGCTACGTGGATGGGAGGTCGAGTTGAACGCCACCAGCTGTTCGCCCGAGCCAACGATGGCCGACATCGCAGCCTCGCCGATTTCAGCCGCCCGCTCCGTGACGTGCTCGAGATCGCGCTCGGTCTCCTCGTAGACCCAGTCGATGCTCGAGCCGGGAAGGATGTCGTGAAACTGGTTGAGCAGGAGAACCTTCCATAGGGCCTCCAGGTCGGCGGACCGATAATCGCCGCCCGCGGCGACGGACCACATCTCCGCTTCGCGCAACGCGCTCTGCGCAAGCCGGTTCAATCGCTTGGTACGTGACTGGCTGGTGTACGTCCCGCGGTGCCGCTCAAAGTAAAGTTCTCCGACCGAAGTCGCCAGATTCTTGCTTTCCTTCCTCGCGAGCTCGAAGAACTCTCGCGCCGTTCCAAGCTCCACTCGCGGAGCTCCATCGACATTGCGCAGCCGATGCGCTGCCGCGAGCATGTCCGGCTCCGGGCCGCCGCCGCCGTCGCCCCAGCCAAACAGATAAAGGGAGCGATCGCAACGCGCGCGATCTTTGTAGTTCGCGACGCTGCGCACGACCTCGGTTGCGCTGAAGTCCCCGTTGTACGTGTCGGCGGGCGGGAAGTGGGTGAAGATGCGGGTCCCGTCGATGCCCTCCCACATGAAGGTGTGGTGCTCGGGCTTGTTGGTGTCGTTCCACGACAGCTTCTGGGTCAGGAAGTATTCACAACCCGCTTGTTCGATCAGTTGCGGGAGCGAGCCCGGGTAGCCGAAGACGTCCGGCAGCCACAGCTCCTGTGTTTCGTAACCGAACTCCCGCATGAAAAAGCGCTTGCCATGCAGGAGCTGACGCGCTAGGGCCTCGCCTGACGGTAGGTTGCAGTCGGCCTCGACCCACATGGCGCCGACTGGCTCCCACTGCCCCGAGGCAATCTTGTCCTTGATTCCGCGATAGATGTCGGGGTAGTTCTCCTTCATCCATCCGTATTGGGCCGGCTGTGAGCAGGCGAACCGGTAGTCGGGATATTCGTCCATCAGCGCCAGGGCGGTCGAGAAGCTGCGCGCGCATTTGCGCCGGGCCTCGCGTACAGGCCAGAGCCAGGCGGTGTCGATATGGGCGTGGCCGACAGCCGTGACCACATGGGTCGATGGGCTCGGCCTGGACAGTGCCTGTCTCAGGTCGCCGGTCTCCAACGCTTTGATGAGCGCCGGGTCCTTCGTTGCTTCGGCCAGCTCGAGCACGACCTTGTAATCAAGCGCGGCCTTGCGCGCTCGCTCGTCCTGGATCGCAAGGTCGGCCTGCCGAAGGATGAATGCCGGCGCGTCCGACTTGCGCAGCGCGATCATCGATTCCGCCGGCTCGGCACCGAACTCCGTTGCCTTGGGGTTCGCCGCCGCCTCCAGGTAGAAGTCGACGATCGGGCCGGAGATCGGCAGCCACCTATGGTTCGGATCGACTCCACGCCACGGACGCCCGTCCTTCCACGCGAGCGCTTCGCACGTGAATCCTGTCGGGCCGTCGAAGCCCAGATCGAACAGGGCGACGACCGTCTGGTTTTCCCAATCAGCCGGCACCTGGCCCTGCACGCGGAACCAGGTCGTGCTCCAGGGCGGGCCCCATGCGTCGCCGGCGCGAAAGGGGAGGTACGTGCCGCGAACTGCCTCGTCGTAACCAATCGGCTCGCCGCGCACGCTGAAGGCCGAGACCTCGAGGGGAAGCCGTTTGGGGTGGAGGGCGGGGACGAGATCGCTCTCCAGGACGAATCGAAACCGCTGGAATTCCGTCTGAGCCACGGTGTTCGACATTAGGCTGTTCGCCACATGGTGCGTATCGAGACGGTGACGGAGGCGACTCCAGAGGTGCACGCAGCTCTGGCGCATCTCTTGCCGCAGCTCAACTCAGAGCTGCCGGTGCCCACGCCTGCGAGGCTGCAAGCGCTAGTTGCCGACCCAGCCGTGACGCTGCTTTTGGCCCGAGATGGTCAGGACTTCGTCGGTACGACGACGGTGATCGTCTACACCACGCCGTTCTGGATCAAGGCCCGCCTCGATGAGGTGGTGGTCGACGCGGCCGCGCGTGGCAAGGGTGTGGGCGCGGCGCTGGTGAGCGCGGCACTGGACGTCGGGCGCCAGAAGGGCGCGCAGGTGGCCGAGCTCCAGTCGGGGGTCTGGCGCGGAGCCGCGAACCGGCTGTATCCGCGCATGGGTTTCAAGCTGCGGGAGACGAACGTCTACCGCATCGTTCTCTAGGAAACCAACTCTTCGAGGCGGCTCACCATGCGGGCAAGGGTCGCGAACGCCGCATTCACCGGCTCGGGCGAGGTCATGTCGACCCCAGCGAGCCGCAGGCCTTCGAGCGGGTACATGGATCCCCCGCTCTTCAAGAACGCCAGGTAGGACTGCACCGCGGCCGGGTCTCCGTTGGCGACGCGCTCGACGAGGTGGTCAGCGCCTGCGATGCCGGTCGCGTACTGGTACACGTAGAAGTTGCTGTACAGGTGCGTGTGGAACTGCGCCCACGTCGAGCCGATTCGATCGCGGTCCCGCCCGATGACCTCGACCTCGGATCCGTAGACCTCCATGATCAGATCGGCCATCAGGTTGTTCAGGTAGTCGGCGGTGATCGCGCGGCCGCGCTCGACGTGCTCGTGCATCTCGAGCTCGAGCCTGGCCAGCGACGGCATGATGAAGAAGTAGCGATAGAAGTTCGACATCGCCTCTTCGATCACGGCGACCTGAATCGCGGGGTCGGTCTGAGTGGCGAGCAGGTGCCGCCTGACGAGCGCCTGGTGCATGTTCGACGCGACCTCGGCCTGGAACAGCCCGTAGTTCGCATAGATGAACGGCTGCGCGTTGCGCGCGTAGTAAGAGTGCATCGAATGACCAAGCTCGTGGGCGAGAGTGCTCATCGAGTAGATGTCGTCGTTGTAACTCATGAAAATGAATGGAACCGTGCCTGGGACTCCCATTGAGAACGCGCCCATGCGCTTGCCTTTGTTCGGGTAGATGTCGACCCAACGATCCTCGAGCGCTCCCTTGCGCAGCACCTCCACGTACTCCTCGCCGAGCGGCTTGACACCTTCAGCGATCCAGTCGACGGCCTGGTCGTACGGGACTTTGAGCGTCGATGTGCCGAGCTGCGCGCGAGTGTCGTAAGGCTTGAGCACGTCGAGGCGCAGTGCTTCGCGCCGGATGCGCCAGTAGCGATGCCACGTGCCCACGTTGTCGCGGAAGGTCTGGATGATGTGGTGATAGACCTCGGGCGGAATGTGATTGGGCTCGAGCGCTGCGGCTACGGATGAGGGAAAGCCGCGAGCGCGGGCGTAGAAGATGTCGCGCTTGACCCCGCCGGCGATGCTGCCCGCCATCGAGTGCTGCATCGCGAGGTGCGCGTCGCCGTAGTTTTCGAAGGCCGACCGCCTCAGCTCGCGGTCACCGTTCGTGAGGAGCGCCGAGATGGTTCCTTGCGCCACCTCGTGCTCCGAACCTTCCGTGTCAGTGGCGGGCGCGAACCGCAAGTCGGTATTGGCCATGACGCTGTGCACCGAGAGCGCCGTGGCGAGCGGGTCCGAAGCCTGCGTCAGGATCTCTTCCACCTCGGCGCTTCGAATGCGTTTCTGCAGCTTTTCGATTCGGTCGAAGTAGTGGCCGAGGTGAGCCAGCCTTGGCGAATTGGCCACCCATTCGCGAAGCTTCGGAAAGCCGATCTCGATCATCTCGGGGAGCGCGAACGCGGTAGCGGCGCCGAGCTGCGCGGCGACCGATCGCGCACGATCGGTGCGCGCGAAGGCCGCCTCGTTCCCGGTGTCGACCGAGTAGGACATCGTGCTGTAAACCATCACCTTGCCCATGAGCCGGTGCAGCCTCTCGCTCGCGTCGAACCAGTCCGCCAGCGCGTCGGGCGAGTCGCGGAGGTGACCCTTGAACTCGGCCAGGTCGGGAAGGCGCGCGATGATCGTCTCGACAGCCTGCTCCCAGCCGGCCTCGTCAGGGAAGACGCTCTCGTCGTGCCAGGTGAAGCGTTTGTCCACCTGAGAGCGCGCGGGCAGCGTTCGGTTCACGACCATTAAGGGTAGGGCGGCGACGATAGGCGCGGGCGGAAAGGCCGTCGACGGATCTTCGGCGCCCATGCGGCCCCTCTCCGGGCTCAGCTCCTGCGCTGCTCGCTCACGAGTGGTCAGACGCGCTCGCTCCGCTGCTCGTCGCATTCCACTGGGGTCCCCGTGGCGAAGCCACGGGAGGGACCCCTGGATCGACGAATCTCTCGTCGAGGCTTCCGGCCGCGCCTCTAGGATGGATTCATGCTGCGGGCCAGCGCGAACGGAATCGAGCTCGAGTACGAGATGTTCGGGGACCCCGCCGGCGAGCCGCTGCTGCTGATCATGGGCCTGGGAGCTCAGATGATCAGCTGGCACGAGGACTTCTGCGCGCAGCTGGCGGATCGCGGATTCCACGTCATCCGCTTCGACAACCGGGACTCCGGCCTCTCTACGTATATGGAGGACGCCGGCCACCCCGACATGGCGGCAGCGTTCAGCGGAAATCCGCTGCCTGCGTACCACCTCGATGACATGGCCGACGACGCAGTGGGCCTGCTGGACGCCCTCGGCATCAGCGCCGCGCACGTCGTCGGCGCTTCGATGGGAGGCTTCATCGCCCAGCTGGTCGCCATCAACCACCCGGACCGCGTCCTCTCGCTGACGTCGATCATGT
>JALYSJ010000017.1 GCA_030854855.1 Candidatus Dormiibacterota bacterium | reverse complement strand
TCGCAAATCGCGTTGATGACAGCGACAGAGCTGGCTATCGTGCCGGCCTCGCCGATGCCTTTCACGCCGAGCTCGTTGCTTGGAGATGGGGTGATCGTGCTCCCGAGCTCGAATTTCGGGAACTCGTTCGCGGTCGGAATCAGGTAGTCGGTCATCGTGCCGGTCTTCATCTGGCCGGACTCCTCGTCATAAACCACCTCTTCGTATAGGGCTTGAGCGATGCCCTGGGCGATACCTCCGTGGATTTGGCCCTCCACGATCATCGGGTTGATGACGTTGCCACAGTCGTCCACTGCGATGTAGCGCTTGAGGTCCACGGCGCCAGTCTCGGAATCGACCTCGACCAAAGCGATGTGAGTGCCGAACGGCCAGACGAAGTTGCTCGGGTCGTAGTACGCAACCGCTTCGAGTCCGTGCTCCATACCCTCGGGCAGACCCGCTCCGAACGAGGCGAAAGCGATCTCGCCCATTGCCTTGCGCTTGTCCGGGCTGCCCTTGACATAGAACTGGCCGTGGTCGAAGACGACGTCCTCTTCGGCTGCTTCGAAGAGATGCGCAGCCAGTTTTCGCGCCTTGTCCACCACCTTCTTGCAAGCCTTGTGGACGGCCATGCCGCCGACCGCCAGCGAGCGACTGCCGTAGGTCCCATATCCGAAGGCGGGACCTTCCGCTGTGTCGCCATGGCGTAGCTCGATCATGTCGTACGGCACTCCGAGGGTGTCCGCCACGATCTGCGGAAAGGTCGTGTCGTGACCCTGGCCATGCGAGTGCGTTCCCACATAGACCGTTACCGAACCTGTTGGAAACACGCGTACCTGCGCTGACTCGACGAGAGCGAGGCCGCCGGTTGCCGGCGCCGTCGCGGCGCTTGGGCCGAAACCGCAGATTTCGATCCAGCTCGAGACGCCGATTCCAATGTAGCGGCCCTTCTTCCGGCCCTCCTCCTGCTCGCGTCGAAGCTTTTCGTAGCCGGCCATCTCAAGCGCCATGTCCATCGCCTTCTCATACGCGCCAGAGTCGTAGATCAGCCCGAAGTGGCTGGTGTGCGGAAATTCCGTGATGAAGTTCTTGCGACGTATCGCCACCGGGTCCATCTTCAGTGCGACCGCGAGAAGGTCGACCATCCGCTCGCAGAGGTGGGTCGCCTCCGGGCGACCGGCGCCGCGGTACGGATCAGTGGGCACACGGTTCGTGAGCACTCCCACGGTGCGCGCGGAAACGTGCTTCCAGTTGTAGGCGCCAGTGGAAAGAAGACATGCGCATGCTTGAAACGCGCTGAACGTTCCCGCGTAGGCCCCTTCGTCGAGGTACTGCGTGACTTTCAGGGCGACCAGTGTTCCATCCTTCTTGGCGCCAGCCTCGACGTCGAAGATTTGACCGCGGCCATGGGTTGTGGTCTGAAGCGACTCAGTGCGAGTCTCAATCCACTTCACCGGACGCCCGCTGAGCTTGGCGGCTGCCGGCACGAGGTAGTCCTCTGAGTAGGGGCTGATCTTGGCACCAAAGCCGCCGCCCACGTCGGGCGAGATCACGCGAATTCTCGTTTCAGGTATCCCCAAGGCACCGGCCAGGAAGAGCCTGATGAAGTGCGGATTCTGGCTGGAGATCCAGACCGTCATGCTGCCGTCGGGCTTCGAGTACTCGGCGAGCACCCCGCGCGGCTCCATTGGGGTCGGAGCCAGGCGCTGCTGGAGAATTCGCTGCTTGACGACTACGTCCGCGTCCTTCATCGCGTTCGGGTCGTCGGGTATGTAGGTAAGGTCCCAGCCGAGGTTGTCCTGCGCACTGCTGTGCGCCTTTGGGCTGTTGGCCTCGAGCGCCTTCTCCAGGTCCATAACCGCCGGTAGGACCTCGTAGTCCACGTCGACCAGGTTGGCCGCGTCGCTGGACTGGTACTTCGTCTCCGCCAGGACGATCGCCACGGGCTCGCCCTGGTAGACGGCCTCTTTTTCCGCGATGGGAAAGCGCGGTGGGATCTGGTGTTTCTCAGCTACAAATGCGGGCACGGTCGGCATAGTGCCGGCGACCACCTTCGCAAAGTCCTTGTGGGTGTAGACGGCAACCACACCGGGGGCCTTTGACGCCGCTGTGACATCGATGCTCCTGATCAGAGCATGGGCGTGAGGGCTCCGAACGACGGAGAGGAAAACTGTGCCGGGGCGCGTGAAGTCATCGACGTAGCGGCCTTCGCCGCTGACGAGCCTAGGGTCCTCCCGGCGGTGGATCTTGGCCCCGATCATGGTGGTGAGTGCCATGGCCTCAGCTCCTCCGGGCGGCAGCAGAATGCTCGCCTGATTTGGCCTTGGATCCATTCATGGCCTTCGCGGCGGATTGGACGGACTTGACGATGTTCACGTAACCCGTGCACCGGCACAGGTTGCCTTCGAGGCCTCGCCGGATCTCGTCCTCCGTCGGGTTCGGGTTCTGGTCCAGGAGGTACGCCGCGGCCATGATGAAGCCTGGCGTGCAGTAGCCGCATTGCAGGCCGTGCTCGTCCCAGAAAGCCTGCTGCAGCGGATGCAGCTCCCCGTCCTTGGCCATGCCTTCGATCGTGGTGAGCTTCTTGCCTTCGGCCTGGACGGCAAACATGGTGCAGCTCTTGACGGCTTGTCCGTCCACGAGGATCGTGCAGGCGCCGCACTGGCTTGTGTCACAGCCGATGTGCGTGCCGGTGAGGCCGACGACGTCTCGCAGGTAGTGCACGAGCAGGAGCCGTGGCTCGACCTCGTGCTCATGTTGGTGGCCGTTGACTGTGGTCGCGACCTTGTGCTTCATAAGCTCCTCTCCTAATCCCCTGCCCGGTGAGCCTTGCGGCGCCGGAAGCCTTGACGTAGGCGCGAGCCAGCTCCGTCGACTAGACGATACTCGCAGTCAGACGCGTGGCGGGCCAAACTCGCACCCTCGTGAACAAGCCGAAGACGAACCGCTCTATTGCGCTACTTTTAGCGGCGCAATGCAACTAGAAAATTCCTTCGCAGTGGGCGCCCCGCCTGACCGCGTGTTCGCCTACCTGCTGGACGTCAACAAAATCGTGGGCTGCGTCCCAGGCGCGGAGATCTCGGAAGTGGTGGATCCAACGACCTTCAAAGGCAAGGTTAAGGTCAAGGTGGGACCGATCACGGTGGCCTACAGCGGCACGGCCAGAATCGTCAACCGCAACGACGCCGACCGCTCGGCCACGCTCGAGGCTGAAGGACGTGAGACCACCGGTCCCGGATCGGCTCGGGCGAAGGCGCTGATGACGGTCGAAGCCGGCGTAGAGGGATCCGTCGTCAAGATCGTGACCGACTACTCGATCGCCGGACGGGTAGCTCAGTTCGGGCGAGGCGTGATGGAGGACGTGTCACGCCGGATCGTCAACGACATGGCCGCGTGCATCAAGGCGAACCTGGAGGCGGCAGGCCCCGGTGAGAATACGGACGAGCCCGGGAACAGTCCCGGCCCAGCGGGCAATCCGACCATCGCGTCAAGCCCGCCGGCCGCGGCGTCGCGGCCGATCAACGCTTTCGGACTGCTGTTCTCGGTGCTATGGGCGCGCGTGACCGGCCAGGCGGGCCATGACCAGGTGGCGATGGAATCACTGGACTCCACGACGGCAGGGATCGGAATCCTCCTGGGGCTCGCGTCGTTGATCGCCCTGGCAATTGCCGCGGTAGTAGTCGCCACCAGCATCAACGAGATCGTGAAGTCAACCTAGAAGAGCCGGAGTTGGTGGGCCACTAGCCCAGGTAAAGGGCCAGCATCTGGTCCCGGTTGACCAGGATGCTTGGCTGCGTCCAGCTCTTGCCGGTGACGCCGAAGATCGTGATGGTCACGTCCACCAGCGAGAAGAAACGAGGCTTCAGCAGGATCTCGCTGTGCATCGCCGGCTCGACCGCCTTTGGAAACTCGGCCGCGCCGGAGACCATGAAAGTCCCGGCCTGGTACATGACGTAGCGGCGGACGAGCTCCATCACCTGGTCAGGAGGCGGTGGCTCGGGCTCGATGGTCCGGATGCCGCCGATCAGCGCCTTGTTGAAGATGCCCTCGGGCACGCCGTTGAGCGCCACCGCGCCGGGCTGGAGCGGCTCCGCGCTCACGTTGCGAAGGTGAAACGACGGCTCCGGATCGTTGATCGTCGCGAACAAACGGCCTCGGACCTGGATCTCAGCGGTGATGCGCTGATACGTGGTGAGCAGGTCAACCTTGCTCCACGCAAGCGACGGGTTGAGGGCCATGAGGGTCCGAGGATAACTCGCGGGACGCTCCCGACACCTGAGAATTGGCACATGGACCTGCAAGCGGCACGCAAGCGCATTGAGGAACAGGTGGAGCTGAACGCCTTCATATCGATCTCATCCGAGAACGGCGTGGGGACGGTGGTGGCGGTCAAAGACCTGGTCGACGTCGCGGGCATGGTCACCACCGCGGGCGGGATCATCCTTCCGAACGAACCCGCCGAGCACGACGCGCCCGTCGTGCAGAGGATCAGGCGGGAAGGCTGCGTGGTCGTCGGCAAGGCCAACCTGCACGAGTTCGCTTACGGCGTGACCAGCAAGAACCCTCACTACGGAACCGTGCGCAACCCACGCGACAAAACCCGCGTGGCGGGTGGGTCGTCGGGAGGTTCGGCGGTTGCGGTGGCGGCCGGCATGTGCGACTGGGCGATCGGCAGCGACACCGGCGGCTCCATCCGCGTCCCCGCGTCGCTCTGCGGCGTGGTGGGGTTCAAGCCGGCGTACGGCAGCATCGACATCTCCGGTGTCATCCCGCTGAGCTGGTCTCTCGACACGCTTGGCCCCATGGCTCAAGACGTCGAGAGTGCCGCGCGGGCCTTCTCGTTGATGTCCGGCGAGGCCGTTTCCATCGAAAACGCCGGCAGGCCTCGTCTCGCGGTGCCCGCGGGCTGGATCACGGACCTGGACGAGCCGACCGCGCGCGCCTGGCGACTCGTGTCCCACGGTTTGCCTGAGGTCGCCTTCGTCGATCGCGACCTCCTCTTCCGCACCGGCCTGACGATCCTGCTGGTGGAGGCCGCGACCTATCACCGCCGGTGGGCGAGCGAGTCTCCGGAGAAGTACGGTACCGACGTGCTCGGGCACATCCGGCGAGGGCTTGGCATTCTCGCCGTCGACTTCGAGGAAGCGTTGCGCGAGAGGAAGCGTCTTCAGGAAGCAGCGGCGCGCGCGATGGAAGGCATCGACGCCCTGCTGCTGCCGGCGACCGCGATCGTGGCCCCGCCGGTCGACGCCGGCAACGAGGTGCGGGAGCCCCTAGCGCGGTTCACGCGTCCGTTCAATACAACAGGCCAGCCCGTGGTCGCGCTTCCCGCCCCCGTGAGCGGATTGCCGGTCGGCATGCAGGTGGTGGGACGGACCAACGCGGACGCGCTCCGCGCGGCGGCATGGCTCGAGCGAGAGTGGCACAATCTCAGCCCTTGAAATCCAAGGAGCTCTTTCCGGCTGTCTTCAGCCGCCACGCGCTCGCGTATCAGCAGCGCCTCGAGGAGATCATGGAGCGCGGCGAAGCGCTCGGCCGGCTTCGTGTCATCGAGCTCGTTGATGCGAAACCCGGAATGCGCGTGCTGGATCTCGCCTGCGGGCCGGGAACGCTGAGCCGCCGCTTCGCGCGAAAGGTTTCGCCCGGCGGAGAGGTTGTTGGCGTCGACCTCGCTCCTGGGATGATCGAGCTGGCAGGCGCAGCCGGCATTCCCAACGCTCGGTTCGAAGTGATGGACATCGAGCACCTCTCCTTCGCGGACGATTCGTTCGATGCCGCCGCCTGCGGACACGGAATCCAGTTCGTGCCCAACCTAGATGTTGCCCTCCGTGAGGCGCGCCGCGTCTTGCGCCCTCATGCGCGGTTCGCCGCCAGCGTCCCGGTCCTATCGACGACCGATTCGGTGTGGGCAGCGCTCGAGCCAGTGCTCGATCGCTGGCTTGGCCCCGCGCCGAGTGCCACCGACCAGACGGCCACTCGGGTGGTCATCACCGACGCCGAAAAGTTCGAGCAGGCTGCACGCGACGCGGGATTCGCTTCGGTTGAGGTCGAGGTGATCGAGGAGACCGCTCACTGGTCCTCGGCCGAGCAGCTGGTCTCGATGTTCACGAGCTGGTGGGACTGCGCGGCCCGGATGGAAGGCGTCGACCCGGACCGCCGTCGGCGATTCAGCGAGGAGGCGATCGCAACGCTGAAAATCGAGTACCCCGGCGCGATCGAGACCACCGGCCGGAATCACGTGTTGTTCGGGATCGCTTGACGCGACATCTCGGTCCGGCCCTCGTCATGGTGGTGGTCCTGAGCGGCTGCGCGCCGGGCCCGCAGGCCGCCGCCACGCCATCGGTATCACCCTCGATCGCGTCGCCTTCGCCAGTCGCTTCGCCCTCGCCCGAAATTCCAATCGTGTATGGCCCTCCCCAGTACCGGGCGATGTGGGTGGATGCGTTCAACGACGGCATCAAGTCGCGGGCGCAGGTTGAGAAGCTGGTCGCTGACGCAAACCGAGCGAATCTGAATGCGCTCATCGTTCAGGTGCGTAAGCGAGGCGACGCGTACTTCAACCGGTCAGAGGAGCCGCGAGCGTTGGACATCATCGGGTCTCGCGGTTTCGATCCGCTCGCTTACCTCATCCGCCTCGCTCATGGGTCGAGGCCTCGGATCGAGGTGCATGCCTGGCTGAACACTTTCTTCGTCGGTCAGGAGAGCGGGGTGTTTCTGATGCACGGGACGGCGTGGGCCAATCGCACCAATGACGGCGAGGTCGGCGGATACCTCGACCCGGGCAACCCTGAGGTTCAGGCCTATACGCACAAGGTCTTCATGGACCTCGCGCGCAACTACGACTTGGACGGCCTGCACATGGATTTCGTCCGCTACCCAGGCGTGAACTGGGGATACTCGCCTGCCGCCCTGGATCTGTACAGGCACGACACGGGCGCGACCGGCATACCAAGTCCCGATGACAGCCGGTGGCAGGCATGGCGGCGTGGCCGCGTGACTGCCTTCGTGCGCGACCTGCACAACGACCTGCAGCAGCAGAAACCAACGGTGAAGCTCAGCGGCGCGCTCATCTGCTTCGGAAGCGGGCCCGCGACTGCTGCCGATTGGAGCCGCACCTCCGCTTACTCGTCGGTCTTTCAAGACTGGAGCGACTGGTTGGCCAAGGGCTACCTCGACTTCGGCGTGCCGATGAATTACGACAGCGACTGGATCGGGCGCGAGCAAGGTTGGTTCGATCGATGGTTGGCATACGAGAAGGACTCAGGATTCGCCAACCGAGTGGTCACCGGGATGGGCGCCTTCTTGAATTACCCGGAACACTCCTTGGGCCAGATTCGCCGTGTCCTTGCACCGTCGGCCCGCGGGAACCAGGTCCTTGGCGTCGCGATCTACTCCTATGCGGCGACGTCCGTCTATGCCAACTACGACTTCTATCACGGGAAGGATCTCTCCTACGGGTTGCCGCGACAGCCATACGCCGGTGGCCTCACCACCGATGCTGCGCTCGAGGAGCGCGGGCAGAAGTTCAATGATTCGTTCATCACTCAGCTGTCGCATCCCGGCGACTACAGCGACGTGCAGCTGGGCGTGATCCACACGCAGCCCGTTTTCACGCAGCCCGCGCAACTTCCCGCCTTGCCCCCATCGGTGACCTCCTGAAGTGCCGCCGGCGAGCTCGATGCTGCGGCTGCTGGCGTTCGCTGTTCCGGCCGCGCTTGCGGCTGCCGCCGTGCAGCCGCTTCTCGGTGCGGCCACGGGCGCGGTCCATCCGCGGTGGGCGATCGGGCTCGCCGCGCCGGGCGTGGTCGTCGCGGCGCTCGTCTTTGCAGCGGGCCGCATTCTGGATCGCGGTGACTCGGTGCAGCCGCCGTGGTACTCGGCGTGGGTTCTCATGCCCGGAGCCTTTCTGCTCGCGGGCGCCGCCGCGATGTGCATATTCGGTGCGCTGGTTGAGCTTTCCGCTATCACCCGGGCGGCGTGGGTCCTGTTGATTGCGGGCTCATTGCTGTGGGCGGCGGCGATGGTGCTGGTGCGAAGCGCCTCGCGCTGACCCGGCTATCGCGCCGCTCGTGAATGTGTCATGCCCGCGCCGTCTTCCAGCGTCCGTCGAAGGCAAACGCACACCCACATCCGAAAGGGCGACCAGAGCTCGGCGAGCTCTTCCAGCTTCTGCTGATCGGGGTCTCGCGCAAGGCCGTAGGCAGTGCGAAGCGCACCCATCAAGCGCGGCTCCTGGCTCGGCAGCTCATCCACGGACCTCAGGGCGCGCAAGCGGACGAGCTGGGAGCCGAACGGCCCGATTCCGGGCAGCCTTTGCAAGCTCTTGAGAGACTCCTCACCGGGCATCGCTCGGAGTGCTTCGGTGTCGACCTCACCCGCGAGCGCTGCGCTTCCAAGTGCGTTGAGGTACTCGACCTTGCGACCGAACAGTCCAGGAAACGTCTCGAGGTGTGCCAGCCGATCGGGTCCCGGGAAAGTCCACAGACGGTGTCCATGAACATCGATCACTTGACCGAGCTCGCGAGACATGCGCTCCTTGACACCCTGCCCCTGGCGCATCGAGATTCGCGTCGAGATGATGCACCATGCGGCGGCTTCATAAGCATTCGACCAGTTGACCGGTCTGAACCCCGGAAACATCCGCTGGAGCTTCGCGACCACAGGGTCACGCCGCCCGACATCCGGCCAGGCGCGGCCGTCGACATCAAGGCTTAGGATGCGTTCGACCTGCGAGACGAGCGGCTTGGCCGGTGCGTCGCCGTATACAGTCCCGGTGATCCGTCCGGCCGCATCCTGCTGGATGCAGACACCCACCGGCATCCAATCGCCGTCCGTGAGGAAAGCGAGGTGAAGGTGTCCCTCAGGGCCGCCTCCTTCGGACGGGGCATTGTGCCAGGCACCGATGAAGTTCGCGCTCTCTTCGAGCGAGTAACCGCCGCGTGGCTCGATCGTGAACGTTTCGGCCTTCATAACAGAGCCGCGACCCGGCGACTTGTCGCGTTCTACGCGAGCTTGATTCGGTTAGCGCGAGGGCCTTTCTGGCTCGGCTCGATCTCGAAGCTGACACTCTCGCCCCCAGCGAGAGAGTCGAAGTTCACGCTCGAGTCAAGTCCCGTGCGGTGGAAGAAGTACTCGCGCCCATCCTCGGCGGCGATGAACCCGAATCCACGATCGGAAACCAACTTCTTGATAGTGCCTGTCGGCATCTCCGTCAACCCCTTTCTCGAAAGACATGTCGCGAACGCACGGCCCTTTCGAGAAATCGACGACCGCGGCGCACATCGCCTCTCAACCCGGCGACAGATCTACCTTACCACCGGCGCTTCGGGTTGAACGGAGCTCAAAAAGCGAGCAGGCTCACCCCCGCCAAAGTGGCCACCGCACCGGAGAGTTTCATGCCCCAGGCCCTCCTTTCGCGCAACCGCCAGACTCCCCAAACCGCCACC
>JALYSJ010000185.1 GCA_030854855.1 Candidatus Dormiibacterota bacterium | reverse complement strand
GCCCGGATGAACTTTTCGCACGGCGACCATGCCACCCACCGCCAGGTCGCCGCCGACGTGCGCGAGGCGGCCGAGGCGGCCGGCAGGCCGATCGCGCTGCTTGGCGACCTGCAGGGCCCCAAGATCCGCACCGGTGCGCTGGAGACAGCATTTCAGCGGCTGGTGCGCGGCCGCACGGTGTTCCTGACCGGCGAGCATCGCCAACCTGGTGTGCCGAAGCCCGAAAACGAGATCGAGGTAAGCCATTCCGAGCTGGTCGACGCGCTTCGACGCGGCGACCGCGTGCTGCTGGACGACGGCCGCATTGAGCTGTTGGTGCGCGGTGTTGCCGGCGGCCGCGCCGAGTGCTCAGTGATCCGGGGTGGCCTGCTGGGTGAACGGAAGGGAGTCAGCGTGCCGGGTCGCACCCTGCCCATGCCGGCCCTGACCGAGAAGGACTTGCTGGACCTGAAGCTGGCGGTCGAGCTCAACGTGGACTGGGTCGCCCTCTCGTTCGTGAGGCACCCGGAAGACGTTCTCCTGTGCCAGAAGCACTTGGGCGACCATGGCTGCAAGGCGCCGGTGATCGCCAAGCTCGAGAAGCTGGAGGCGATCCGCAACCTCAGCAAGATCCTCGAGGTCGCCGACGCGGTGATGGTGGCTCGTGGCGACCTCGGCGTCGAGCTCAAGCTGGGCGACCTGCCGGCGGTGCAGAAGGATGTGATCGACCGGGCGAACCGTGCGGGAGTCCCGGTCATCACGGCGACCGAGATGCTCGAGTCGATGGTCACCTCCAACCGCCCGACCCGGGCGGAGGCGTCGGACGTCGCCAACGCGATCTGGGACGGGACGGACGCCGTGATGCTTTCTCAGGAGACGTCGATCGGCGCCCACCCGATCGAGGCGGTTCGCGCCATGGCCAGGATCTGCCTGTCGGCTCAGCGCCACCCGGCGTTCCAGCGCGCGCGGCAGCCCTGGCGCGAGCCGGGCCAGGTGGGAAGCGCCATCGCCCACGCCGCGGCTGCCGCGGCTGACGAGCTGAAAGCAAGGGTGATCATCGCGTTCACAGAGTCGGGGACGACCGCGCTGAGATGCAGCAAGGCAAGGCCCCGGGTGCCGGTGATCGCCGCCAGCCCGCATCCGGAGGTCCTGCGCAGGACGGCGCTGTACTCGGGGGTCATCCCGCTGCTGGTCAGCCCGGGCACGGACACCGACCAGATGGTGGCGAACGCGACGGAGGCCGCCCGGCTGAGCGGGTTGGTCAAGACCGGGGACACCGTGGTGGTCGTGGCGGGGGTCCCTGTCGGACTGGCCGGCCAGACCAACCTGCTCAAGGTCGAGACTGTCTAAAGGGGCAAAAAAAGAGCCTCCGGCCGCCAAAATTACAGCGTGCCCGCCTCACATGGCCTGCTAGGCCGCATTCAGCGCGCCAACGACGACGCCTCGCGGCGGTTTGGGGCGAACACGGCTGAGGTCGAGGCGTTCATCAACGCGGTCGCCGAGCTCACTCCCTGGCAGTGGAGGCAGGTCCTGGCGACGCGCCGGCTCGTAGCGTCGGTGACCAAAGAGGGCACCGGCCAGGCGAGCGAATCGGCCCGTTCCATTCAGGCGGCGATCCGCAGCAGCGACGGGCGGATGTCGGCGCCGATGGCGAATGCCGGTGAGGTGCTTTTCGATTCGCTGGCGAAGAAGAGCGAGGAAAAGCAGGTGGCCGCGTGGCAAGCGATGTCAGCCCTCGTGATGCGTGCTCACCTTCCGGCGCTGAAGTTCGCCGCGCACTACGCGCCCTTCGCCGCTTTGATCCCACCGGCGGGTTCGGATGTGCTGGACCCGCTGACGCCGCGATTCATAACCGCTTTAGGAGCGCTTGGCGCGAGCGATTGCGAGAAGCTGGCGCACAGGCTGCACATGGAGCCCACCGCATCGCGCGCTCTCCTCGAGGCGGTCGCCAAGCACCGGGAGGCGAAGAGCGAGGAAGCGGTTGCGATGGCCGCGCTGACCGTGATCCCGGCGCACGTCTCGGGGGACTCGGGCTGGGCGGCGATCCGCACGGCCGTCCACGGTGGTCGCGTTCTCGGATGCGTGCCGAACCTCACGGAGCACCAGATCGCCGTGCTTTGGGCGCCCCTCGAAGGAGTGATCCCTTTCGCGTCGCTGACCGAGGAAGATCATCGGCCGGCCGCCGAAAGGGTGAAGGATGCGGTTAGCAGCGCGATCCGGACCATGAAGGCGCCGAAAAAGAGCCGGGTCCCGGCGGCCGCGCCCGCGAAGGTGGCCGCGCCGTACGGGCCGAATAGCGCGGAGGTCGCGACATTCATCAAAGCTGTCAACGACCTCACGCCGATTCAATGGATGCGCGTGCTGGATCGCCGCAAGCTGGTCGCGAGCGTCACGCGCGACAGCAGCGTCGAGCCCGCGGGCGTGGTGCGGTCGATTCTGGCGACCATCGAGGGAACCCACGCGCTCGACACCTTCACGCGGTGCCGCGCGTTTGCTGCCGTCGAACGCGCCGGATATGTGGTGGAGTCCACCGGACGCCTCAGCACCGAACAGGTCGCGGAGATGTATGCGCCGTTTGCCGAGTCGATTCCGTTCGGGTACGTCAACGGGAGCGGCTTCTCGCATCAGCTCGCCGCTCTGAGTACGAGCGACTGGAAGAAGGTGGCCGCGGACGCGCCGCCGGCGAACGAGGAAGCGGTGGCTCCGCTGGTCAACGCGGGCACGGCGCTGATCGACTTCTTTGGAGGGCGATCCGACGACGAAGCGGTGGCGGCGTGGCACGCGGTTTCGGCCCTGGTCTGGCGTCATCACCTGACGCCCATCAAGTTCGCGGCCTCCTACGCTCCGTTCGGAGCCGCCATCCCGGTGACGAGTCCGCGCTCGCTCGGCGCGATGGTCTCGCGGTACGTGACCGCGCTGGGCCGATTGGGCGCTTCCCAGTGCACGGTCCTGGCGAAGCAGTGGCAGGTCGATGAGGCCGCCTCGAGTGCGCTCTCGAAGGCAACCGTCGACGGAAACGCAAGGACCGCGGAGGAGGCGGCCGCGTTGGCCGCGGTCGTGACCGTGCCGATGCGGTTGGCGGGGAGCATGGGCTGGGCGGCGGTGAAGACCGCCGCGTTCGGCGGCAAGGTGATCGCGTCGCGCACCCGCCTCACCCCGGAGCAGCTGGAGGCGCTGTGGAAGCCGATCCAGCCGGCGATCCC
>JALYSJ010000151.1 GCA_030854855.1 Candidatus Dormiibacterota bacterium | reverse complement strand
CGCAGCTTGCCGGTGAAGTTGAGCATCACGTACGGGTGGTGCTTCGGCGTCACGGGCATGCAGTACGCCCCGCCCGCCTTGCCCGGAACCACCGGAGCGTCGATCCAGCCGTTCTTGAAGAAGTCCTCGACGAGGCCGCCGGCACGCTTCGAAAACCGGTTGAAGGAGCCCAGCACCAGTTCCTTGGCGTCGTCCCAGGAAAGGTCGCGCGTCGCCTGCCCAACGGGGGCGTAGCGGTCCCACTCATGCAGGTCCCCAACGCCGAGCAGCCTCTTCTTGACGCGGTAGTACCTGACGCACACGTCGTTGCGCCCGGTGACGGCTTCGACGAGCGCCTGCACCGCCGCGTCCGACGTCTCGTTGGCTAGGTTTCGCGACGAGATCCAGGTCGGGAAATGACGCAGCCGGTCGTCGATCGCTTTTTCCTGCAGGATCACGTTGAAGATGTAGCCGCGCGTGCGGATGTCGCGGTCCAAGGCGCCGGTGATGGCGCGGCTCGCATTGCGCCGCAGCTCCCGGTCAGGCTCGCGCAGCATGGTCAGCGCCTCGTCCAGCGCCAGGTCACGGCCGTCCAGGTCGATGCGGATGCCCGCGCAAAGCTCCTCGAACAACCGGGTCCAGGCGTTGTTGCCGACCGGGCTGAAATCGGTGAGCACGCGCTCCTCCGGCTCCGACAGCTGGTGCGGGCGGAACTTCCGCGCCTCCTCGACAGTGTGCCTGTAGCGAGACGATTCCGGATGCGCATACAGCTTTGCCGCCTGCTCATCGCTGACCTGCGCGAGCTCCAGCGAGAAGAACACGCCGAGGCTGCCGCGCTCGGCGGCCGCCTCGCGCACCCGCGCCAGGATCCGGCCCGCGGCCGGATTCCGGGTGTCCTGGCTGTGCAGGAGGTAGGCGTAGACCTCTGGCTTAGCGGCCTCTTCCTCGTTTTCCTCGAGCTCGACCATCATGGCCGCGAAGTCCGCCGGCTCGAGCGTCGTCACCCGGCCCTTGTACTTGGCCTCAAACGCTGTAGCGCGCTCCAACGCGCGAGCAAGGGTGGCCTCCAGAGCCGGATCGGTCGGCGAAGAATAGAGGTCGCTGAGGTCCCAGCGAACCGTCTCTGCCCCGGTCGAAACTGCTCGTGCCACGGCCCGTCAGGATAAGCGGTCGGAGAGCTCGCGCACTCTGGTTAGCGCAGGCCAACGTCCCGCATAGGCACCTTCGTTGACGGCCTGCGTTATTTCTTCCACGACGGATCCAGGTGGCACGGCCCCCCTCCCTGGCCCTCCCCCTTGCGGGGGAGGGTAAACATCCCGCCAGTACTCCAGCGGCGTCTCGGGCGGCGCGCGCCTGCGTCCGAGACGGCCTTGCAGCCGTTCATACAGGCGGAGCAGCTCGGATTCGCCAGGAAGTGGAGGAGATCCGGCGACCACGGCCACGCGCCGCCGGCCGCGCAACCACATCAACAGCACCACCACGACCACGGCGATCGCCACCGCTGGAGCGACGATGCCGAGAAAGCCCAGGGATCCGAGCGCTGCGGCCGGCGCGCCGATGCTCAGGTGCGGGATCAGGCGCGCCAGGCCGCCGCCTGCCCAGTGGTTGGGAAACCTGGTCGCGGCCAGCCCGGACACGCCGGGCGTTGGGTCGAAGGGCACCCAGCCGTGATCCGGAAACCACACCTCGACCCACGCGTGAGCATCACGCTCGCGCACCACGGCCTGGTTGAGCACCGGGTCGTAATCGCCGGTCGCGTAGCCGGTCGCCATTCGCGCTGGAATGCCCAACCTGCGCAGCATCAGGACCTCCGCGGTCGCGAACTGCTCGCAGTAGCCAACCTTCACGTCGAAGAGAAACCAGTCGACCGGATCGCGGCCAGGCGGCACGTGGCCGATCTCGAGCGAGTACTGGTAGTTCTTCTGCAGGTAGGTCGTCAGCGCCATCACGAAGTCGTACTGCGTGACAGTGTCGAGATTGGCGCCAAAGGCGCTCCTGATGACGTCGACCGCGAGACGCTGCGCTCCGATCGACAACGGGCCCACATCCAGGTACGCAGGGTTGCTTTCCGGGACCTCGTCGAAGGATCCGGGGTCTTGCTGCAGCTCTTGCGCTGACAGGTTCGGGATGTAGGACACGACCGAGTAGGTCATGCCGGCCTTCAGCACGTCGGGCGTGTGGAAAGTGCCATACGCGTCCTGGCGCAGCCCGGTGACCGGCGCGTAAAGGCTCGCGATCGGATACGCGGCGTTGATCACGCCCGGCAAAGTGCGCGCCACCCGGATGGTCTGGACGAATGTGCCCACGTTGTGCAGCGGCGCCGGCCCCAACAGTCGCGGTGGTATGTAGGGCGGAAACTGCGCGACAGAGCCCTTTTTCGACGCGGTCCAGACTCCGTCCTTGTACGTGTCGAACACCAGGCCGCGCCAGTACGCGGGAGCGCCGGTGCGCACGTACATCACCGGCGAATTGCCGAGGCGTCCGCGGTAGCGCAGGTCGATCGCGCTCGCGTCGCCGCCCACCTGCAC
>JALYSJ010000106.1 GCA_030854855.1 Candidatus Dormiibacterota bacterium | reverse complement strand
GGCATGGCCGTCGAGCGCCCCGCGACGAACATCGCGACAAGGCCGGTGCCCTTGAAGCTGCGCGGCCGCCAGCCCGGCATCTCGCGCAGCATCTCCTCGAGAGTCTCGGTGGCGCCCGGGGAGTAGCACTCCATCTCGGTCTTCCCGATGGTGATCGCTGCCTGCATTCTTCGATGGGCGCGACCCGCCCAGTCGCAGCTCAGCTGAATGCAAGCGATCTCGGCGGGTGACTTCACGCGCCGGAGCGATTCAATGATGGCTTCGGCGTCGAAAGGCGGCTGGCCGGTCAGCTCGCTCAGGGTGGGGCCGCGATAACCCCAAAGGGGGACGTAACCGTCGTGGTCGGCGCCGGTCCGTTTTGGTTTGGCATGGAGCTCGTTGAGAATCGCGGCAATGCGCTCCATCGGGTGCTCGCCTCCCGGGTACTCGAAGTACACGTCGATGTTCTCCAGCGAGGTTGAGGTCTCCGCGTGCTCCTTCTCCACCGCAGGGACCACCAGCGTGGCGCCCTTCGGGCCGAGGATCAGGGCGATGGGGCGTTCGGTCGGGATGTGGTGGAAGCCGGTGAGATAGGCGACGCGGGCCGGGTAGAAGACGCAGATCGCATCGAGGCCGGCGGCATCCATCCCTGCCGCGACCGATTGCCGGCGGATCGAGTACTCGGCAGGGCTGATCGCCGGAACACGTTTGGCCGATCGCTTAGTTGACCGTTTAGTAGGCGGCAAGTTTCCTCATCGCGGCAGCGATCTTTTGCGGATTCGGCATGAAGAACTCCTCCTGCGGAGTGTTGAAAGGCATCGCGGGGATGTCGGGCGCCGCGACGCGTATGACCGGGCCGTCCAGCGAGTCAAAAGCGTGCTCCGAGATGATGGCCGCGACCTCGGCGCCAAACCCGCCGGTCAGGTTGTCCTCGTGCACGACCATCGCCTTGCCCGTCTTGCGTACCGAGTCGAGTATCGCCTCCCGGTCGAGCGGGGCCAGCGTGCGAAGGTCGACGACCTCCACGCTCACACCTTCGGTCTCGAGCTGCGCCGCGGCCTCGAGGCAGTAGTGCGTCATCAGACCCCATGCGAAGCAGCTCAGGTTGGTGCCCTCGCGCCGTACTGCGGCTGGACCGATCGGCACCAGGTGGTCGCCGTCCGGCACCTCCTCGGTGACGAGGCGGTACACCTTCTTGTGCTCGAGGAAGAGCACAGGATCGGGATCGCGAATGGCCGACTTGAGCAATCCGTGGGCGTCCGACGGCATGCTCGGGACGACCACCTTCAGTCCGGGGACGTGGGCGTAGAAGGCCTCGATCGACTGCGAGTGGTACAGGCCGCCGTGGACACCGCCGCCGAACGGGGCCCTGATGACGATCGGGACAGACCAGTCGCCGTTTGAACGGTAGCGGGTGCGCGCCGCCTCGCTGACGATCTGGTCGAAGGCCGGGTGAATGAAGTCCGCGAATTGGATCTCGGCGATCGGGATCATGCCGTTGAGCGCGGCGCCGATGGCGACGCCGACGATGGCCGACTCGGCGAGCGGCGTGTCGAGCACACGCGCTTCGCCGAAGCGGGCGTAGAGGCCGTCGGTGGCGCCGAACACTCCGCCCTTCCGGCCGACGTCCTCGCCCATGACGAGCACCCGGTCGTCGCGCTCCATCTCCTCGCTTATCGCGGCGCGCAGCGCCTCGATCATCCTCATCTCAGTCATTCGTTCCCACCCCATAGACATTGTCCAGCGCCGAGGCCGGTTCTGGCGAGGAAGATGAGCGGGCCTGGTCGATGGCCGCCTCGACCACGGTGATGCAGTCGCGGTGGATCTGGTCGTCGGAGGCGTCGTCGATCAGCTGCGAGTCGTGCAGGTCCCGGCGCATTCTGTCGATCGGGTCTTGGCGTGATATCGCCTCCATCTGCTCCTGAGACTGGCGGGAGCCACGCGGGGTCAAAGAGGTCAGCTCGACGACCCTTGCGTGCACGAGGGTCGGCCCGCGGCCCGACCGGGCGCGATCCACGGCCCGGGTCAGCGCGTCGAACGAGGCGGCAAAGTCGGTGCCGTCGATGCTCTCGCCGGCCATCCCGTAGCCGTCGGCCCGCAGCGCGATCACGTCGGCCGCGCGCTTTCCCGGGGGGACCACCGCCCTGGGGGCGTTGTCCTGGACCAGGCAGACGAGCGGCAGGCGGTGAACGGCGGCGAAGTTGAGGCCTTCATGCCAGTCTCCGGAGTCGGTACCGCGGTCACCGATGGAGGCGAGGGTCACCTCGTCGAGAGCCTTGAGCTTGCTCGCGTAAGCGATGCCCGCAGCGTGCACGATCTGCGTGCCGGTGAGCCCGGAGGTGGTGACGATGCGCGAGCGCCTTGACGAGAAAGCCGGGGCGCGTCCGGCGGAGGCTGGATCCTCTGCCCGTCCGAAGAGTCCGAGCATGACGTCGAGCGGGGAGAGGCCCATGGCCAGGCAGAGGGCGAGGTCGCGGTGGTAGGGCACGACCCAGTCGAGACCGGGACGAAGCGCTGCGGCGGCTGCTACCTGCACTGCCTCAAAGCCCCCCGACCCGGAATCCGCAACGTCGAGAGTCCACAGGCGGCGTTCGATGGCCCGGGCCAGGACCATCGTGTGATAGAGCGCTAGACGTTTGTGCGGCTCCACGACCGAGCCAGCTTAAGCCCCCCTCCCTAGCCCTTCGCGCAAGCGGCGTTAAGGATGGGACTACTGATGCTCCCCGAAGGGGAGAGGGAATAAACTGCGGGTAAGGGGCGGGGCATATTTCAAGTCGAGGAGGTACACCCTCATTTCGTTCTCCGCGGAGGTCAAGAACGAGATGGCCGGACTTCTTCCGGCTCGGCCGTGCTGTCAGCTCAGCGAGCTGCTCGGCATCTATTTCGGCTCACATGCGCGGCTGATCAAACGACCGGGTGACGGCCAGGCTGCTTACTTCTCGCTGCTGCGCAACGCGGTGGCGCGAAAGGTCGTGCGGCTCGGCCGGGCGATCGCTCACATGGAAGCCAAATATCAGGCCGTCAAGACGAGTAAGCGCATGTCGTTCTTCATCGAGCTCGCGCTGCCGCCCGGCGTCGCGCCGGCCTTCACTCAGTCCGCGGCGCGCGCCATGCCCGATGCCGCATGCGACCGGAAGGCGATGCTTCGCGGTCTGTTCCTCGGCTGCGGCTCGGTCAATGCGCCGAGCTCGCGCTACCACCTCGAGTTCGTGGTCCCGACGACGTCGTGGGCGAATGCGATCGTCGGGATGGCCGGCGCGGTCGACGCGAAGTTCGGCGTCATGGAGCGAGGCGGGCAGCAGGTTGTCTACCTGAAGGAGGGCGACGCGATCGTCCGCCTCCTCTCGCTGATGGGCGCGAGCCGGGCGGTGATGGAGTTCGAGAACGTAAGGGTCGTCCGCGCAGTGAGCGGGGAGGTGAACCGGCGTCTCAACTTTGAAACCGCCAACATCAGCAAGACGATCGGGTCCGGGATGCGCCAGGCCGCCGCGATCGAGCGGCTCGAAGCGGCCGGCACGCTCGACCGGCTGCCGCGCGCCCTGCGCGAGATGGCCCGCTGGAGAGCCGCCAACCCGCAGCTCAACCTCGGAGAGCTGGCGGAACGCATGAGTCTTTCGAAATCGGCGGTCAACCACCGGCTCCGCCGGCTCCAGGCAGTGGCCGACTCGCTCGGTGAGGTCGGTCCGCCGAAGGGAGCGCGCCGCTCCGCCTAACATTAGGCTCCTCGCGGTCCCCCTTCAGTCCTCGTCGCCATCCCCTATTCGTCCCAGCGGGCTTTTGGCCCGCCACGCACAGGAGCTCAGCTAGATGACCTTGAAGGTCGGAATCAACGGTTTCGGAAGGATCGGTCGCAACATCTACCGCGCGGCGCACACTCTCGGGGCGGACTTCGAGATCGTCGCGGTCAACGACATCGGCGACTCCGAGACCTTCGCCCACCTGCTCAAGCACGACACTGCGCTGGGCACATTTGGGCCCGCGGTCTCGGCCGATGGCGACTCCATCAAGGTCGATGGGAAGTCCGTCAAGTTCCTCAGCCACAAGGACCCGGCGGAGCTGCCGTGGAAGGAGCTAGGCGTGGAGATTGTGGTCGAGTCGACCGGACTCTTCACCGATGCAGCCAAAGCGCGTGTTCACATCGACAAGGGCGGAGCGAGGAAGGTCATCATCTCAGCGCCCGCGACGAACCAGGACTACACCGTCGTGATGGGCGTCAACCACAAGGGCTACGACGCCAAGAAGCACAACGTCGTTTCCAACGCAAGCTGCACGACCAACTGCTTCGTCCCTCTCGCCAAGGTGCTGAACGACTCCTTCGGCATCGAGCGCGGGATGATGACGACGATCCACGCCTACACCGCCGACCAGAAGTTGCAAGACCTTCCGCACAAGGACCTCCGCCGGGCGCGAGCCGCCGCCGACAACGTGATCCCGACCTCGACCGGCGCCAATCGCGCTGTGGCCGAGGTCCTTCCCGAGCTGGCGGGCAAGTTTGCGGGCATGGCGTTTCGCGTCCCGCTGCTCGACGTGTCGGTGGTGGACCTCACGGTGGAGCTCAAAACGAGCACTACGGTCGAGGAGATCAACACGGCGTTCGAGGAGGCGGCCGGAGGAGAGCTGCGAGGGATCCTCGCCGTGAGTCACGAGGAGCTCGTGTCGTCGGACTTCAAGAGCAACCCCCATTCGTCGATCGTCGACGCGCCGCTGACGCTGGTGCTGGGCGGCGGATGGGCCAAGGTGGTGAGCTGGTACGACAACGAATGGGGCTTCAGCTGCCGCATGGTCGACCTGATCACACACATGGCGGCGCGACTCTGAAAGCTTCGATCACCGCCGTCGACGTCGCCGGCAAGCGCGTCCTCGTGCGCGAGGACTTCAACGTGCCGATGTCGAAAGGCCACATCACCGACGACGCGCGGATACGCGCCGCCATGCCGACGCTGGTGCATCTTGCTCAGCGCGGCGCGATCGTCGTCGTCATGTCGCACCTCGGCCGACCAAAGGGGGCGGAGCCCGATCTCTCGTTGCGGCCGATCGCCATGCACCTGGCGCGCCTCCTCGACCGCGAGGTGCATTTTGCCGAAGACTGTGTCGGAGAAGGGGCGCGGACCGCGGTTGGCAAGCTGCAGAACGGACAGGTACTCCTGCTCGAGAACGTGCGGTTCCATCCTGAAGAAGAGGCCAATGACCCGGATTTCGCGCACCGGCTGGCAGCGCTCGGCGAGCTGTACGTGAACGACGCCTTCGCGTGCTCGCACCGGGCGCACGCGTCGGTTGTGGGCGTCGCCGACTACCTGCCGGCTTTTGCCGGCGAGCTGATGGAATCCGAGCTGACTGCGCTCCACCAGGCGCTGGACAACCCGAAACGGCCGATGCTTGCCGTGGTGGGCGGTGCCAAGGTGTCGACCAAGGTCGGCGTGCTTCGCAACTTGCTCAAGAAGGTCGACGCCCTGCTGGTCGGCGGCGCCATGGCCAACACTTTCTTCAAGGCTCGCGGCTACCCGACGGGCAACGGCCTGGTCGAGGACACCGCGCTGGAGGTTGCGAAAGAGGTGTCTGAGGCGGCCGGGCGCAAGCTGCTGCTTCCGGTCGATCTCGTCTGCGCGCGCCGGATGGAGGCTGGTCAGCCGTTGCGCATCATGGAAGCGTCAGCGGTTGAGGCAGGTTGGATGGCACTTGACATCGGTCCTAAATCGGTTGCGCTGTTCACGCAGAGGCTGCGTAGCGCAGGTGCTGTCGTGTGGAACGGGCCGCTTGGCGTGGCCGAGATCCGCGATTTCAGCGACGGGACAAAGGCCATCGGAGAGGCGATCGCGAGCTCGGGCGGCTACACGTTGGTAGGCGGGGGCGACACAGTCGCGGCGATCGATTCACTCGGTCTCGAAGGCAAGTTCTCGCATGTCTCGACAGGCGGCGGGGCGACTCTCGAATACCTGGAAGGCAGAGAGCTGCCCGGCATCGCAATTCTCAAGGGTCACTGATGGCCACCCGAGTAGCGCCGATACCGCTGGTGGCCGCCAACTGGAAGATGAATCCAAACACCGCGGACGATGCGCTCGACATCGTGCGCGGAGTGCTGTCGGTGGCGAGAGGTCATGCCGACCGCGTCGAGGTGGCGATCTTTCCTCCGTTTCCGTGGCTGCTGCCGGTATACGAGGTGCTGGCCGAGTCAGGCGTGAAGCTGGGCGCGCAGGACTGCTTCTGGCTGCCTTCGGGCGCATACACGGGTGAGGTGTCGCCCGCGATGTTGAAAGGCTGGTGCGAGTGGGTCATCGTCGGTCACTCGGAGCGCCGGATATACCTTGCGGAGACTGACGAGATGGTCGCGAAGAAGGCCGCCGCGGCCTTGGCGTCAGAGCTGAACGTGATCCTGTGCGTCGGCGAGCTGACCGAGCATTACGACGCGGGCACTTCCGACGCGGTGGTGGCCGCGCAGGTGAAGGCCGGGCTGGCCGATTGCTCGGCCGACGACTCGGCTCGCCTCGTGATCGCTTACGAGCCGGTATGGGCGATCGGCTCCGGCAAGAGCGCGGACCCGGAGCACGCGTACAAGACGATGAGGCTGATCCGTCGGGTGGTGGGGGAGCTGATCGGTGCCGGTGCGGCCCGCAAGGTCCGCATCATCTATGGAGGAAGCGTCAACTCTAGCAACGTGCAGTCATACGTCGAGCTGCCGCTTTGCGATGGGTGCCTCGTGGGCGGGGCGAGCCTTGACGCGGCGGAGTTCGCGCACATTGTCAAGATCACGTCGGAGGTTTATGGACACAGGTAGTCAGGGCTCGGATCGCCCCCCACCCCAACCCTCCCCCTTGCGGGGGAGGGAGAAGCCTGGAGTCCTTGTGCTGGTGAGGCATGGACAGAGCACGTGGAACCTTGAGAACCTTTTCACAGGATGGCACGACGTCCCGCTCAGCGAGCGTGGGGTCACCGAGGCCATCGATGCCGGCCGCCTGATCAAGGAGGCCGGGTTCGCGCCCGATGTGCTGCACACGTCGCTCCTTGTCCGCGCGATCGAAACCGCGGACCTCGCCCTGGCCGAGCTGGGTCGCACCTGGATCCCTGTCCGGCGCAGCTGGCGCCTCAACGAGCGGCACTACGGCGCCCTGCAGGGATTGAACAAAGCTCAGACCTCCGCCAAGTACGGGGAAGAGCAGGTGAAGGTGTGGCGGCGGAGCTATGACGTCAGGCCGCCGGCGCTCGACGCATCAGACGATCGCCATCCTTCGCATGACGTGCGCTACGCGGAGCTGCCGCCGGAGCTGCTGCCGGGCTCGGAATGCCTGAAGGACGTCGTCGACAGGATGCTTCCCTACTGGTACGACTCGATTGTTCCCGACCTGCTCCGCTACTCGTGCGTGATGGTCTCGGCGCACGGCAACAGCCTGCGGGCGCTGGTCAAGCATCTCGACGGGCTGTCCGAGCAGCAGGTCGTCGATCTCGACATTCCGACCGGTGTGCCCCGCATCTACGAGCTCGGCGCGGACTTCACGCCGACCTCCTGGCGCTACCTCGGCGACCCCGTGGAGATCGAGCAGCGTGCCGCCGCCGTCCGGGCGCAGGCTAGAGGCGCGGCCGAAAACCTCGGCGAGAGATTCGGTGATCCAGGTGGCTCAGATCCGGGCGAAGCGACGAGCAGCGGAGCGAGCGCGTCTGACCACTCGTGAGCGGGCGCGCAGGAGCTGAGCCCGGAGATGGGCCGCATGGGCGCCGAAGATCCGTCGAGGCTTTTCCGGCCGCGCCTCTAAGCTCGGAACACCCGACCTCTTAGACTGGTTTCCAGACAAGAACAAACAGCTTCGTTAACGGAGGGGTTCCGCTATGCCACTTGTGCTTCCGCCGCTTCCCTACTCGTTCGACGCGCTCGAGCCGCACATCGACGCGAAAACGATGGAGATTCATCACGACAAGCACCACGCGACCTACGTGACCAACGCAAACGCAGCGCTGGAAAAGCATCCCGATTGGGCGAGCAAGACGGTCGAAGACCTGCTCTGGTCGATCAACGAGGTGCCCGAGGACATCCGGACGGCGATCCGCAACAACGGCGGCGGCCACTCAAACCACTCGATCTTCTGGACCATCATGGGCCCCGGCGGCGGCGGCAACCCGTCCGGCCGGATCGCCGACTCCATCAAAAGCACGTTCGGCAGCTACGACGCGCTCAAGGAGCAGGTCCAGAAGGCGGGGCTGGGCCAGTTCGGCAGTGGCTGGGCCTGGCTGCTCGTCGACAAGGGCGGCAAGCTCTCAGTCAAGTCGTATCCCAACCAGGACAGCCCGCTGATGGAAGGCCTGACGCCGATTCTGGGCGTGGACGTCTGGGAGCACGCGTACTACCTCAAGTACCAGAACAAGCGCGCTGACTACCTCACCGCGTGGTGGAACACCCTCAACTGGGAGGCAATCAACGCGCGATTTGCCTCTGTGTGGGCCTAAGAAGCCTGCGTAGAATCTCCGAGTCCGATGGCTAAGGTCCAGCAGGCGCTCATCATCACGGAGGCCGTTCTCGCGGTCCTCCTGATGGCGGGCATCCTGATCCAGACGCCGAAGGCGTCTGGTCTCGGGGGAACGATCGGTGGAGGCGGCGATGGCGGGGGCGGCGGGTATCGGACGCGCCGCGGCCTGGAGCGCCAGATCTACTGGACGACGTGGGTTCTCACCGGCGCCTTCCTGATCTGCTCGCTGGCCCTCATCTGGATGAGAACCCATCTCAAGTAGCCGGCTGCTCACCGCCGCAGGTGCGGCGGTGGCGCTGGCACTCGTAGGGTGCCAGCCGGTGGCGACGGTGCCGAAGCCGGCACGCGGCGGCACTGCCGTCGAGGCGCTCGTCGGCTCGCCTGGCGTCCTCAACCCGTTGTTCGAGTCGGTCGACAGCACGCGCGACGTCAACAGCGTCATCTATCAGGGCCTGACCGGCGTCGACGCACAGCAGAACGTGGTCGGTGTGCTGGCGAGCGAGTGGGCGGTCTCGCAGGACCACCTGACGTACACCTTCAACATCCGAAGCGGGGTCAAGTGGGCCGACGGGCTGCCGTTCGGCGCCGAAGACGTGCTGTTCACCTACCACGTGCTCCAGGACCTCGAGTATCAGCAGCCCGGCGCTGAGTTCTGGAGACAGGTTGGTGTGACGGCGGGCGGTCCGAGCCAGGTGGTGTTCTCGCTGCGGGCACCCAGCGCGTCGTTTCCGCTCGCGCTGCGCGTCGGCATCATCGCCAAGCACGTCTTCGGCGGGATGGCCCCGGCGCAGATTGCCGCGAGCCCATACAGCGGTGTGCGCGCGTTCGGCACTGGTCCGTTCAAGGTCGGCGCGATCAGCCAGCTCGCGATCAACCTCGACCGCAATACATATGCGGATCCTCAGCCCTACCTCGACCACCTGGTGATGCGCACATATCCGTCGAGCGATCCGCAGTCTGCGATCAGGTCGGTGGGGCAGGGTGTCGCCGATCTCGTGGGAGGGCTGCAGCCGCAAGAGGTGGATGCGCTTCAGGGACGCGCGGGAGTCTCGGTTCTCGAGGCGCGGATGTTCACCAACTCGTTCGTGAGCTTGAACCCCGAGGGTGACGGCAAGCAGTTTTTCGGCGACCAGAAGGTCCGGATGGCGCTGGTGCAGGCGATCGACCGGCAGCGGATCGTCAGCGAGATCCTGGCTGGCAGGGCCGACCCCGATCCGAATCCGATTCCCGTCGGAAACTGGGCGTATTCGGCGGCCGCCGCAGCTTTGCATCCTTTCGACCAGCCGGGGGCGGCCCAGGCGCTGGACAAGGCGGGGTGGGTGATCGTGACGGGTGGAAAGACGAGGGCGAAGAACAACGTCCTGCTCAGATTCGAGCTGGTTGCCGCTGACTCCTTTCCCAACCGCCAAGTGGCCGACGCCATCGCGCGGCAGCTCCTGGACATCGGGGTGCAGGTCGATGTCAAGGCGGTGCCGGCGTCGCAGCTGGTCCAGAACTATTTGCTGGGGCGCAAATTTCAGATGGCTCTTGTCTCGTTTGATGTCGGTCCTGACCCGGACCAGTACTCGTTGTGGCATTCGGGCGCCGACCCTAATGCGTTGAACTTCGCGTACTCGCGGGGTTGGGGATTGATCGACAGCGACCTTGAGGACGGACGCGGCACGTTGGAGCCGCAGGCGCGGCTGGCCGCGTACATCGACTTCCAGATGCTGATGGCCGACGCGGCGCCGGCGATCTTCCTTTACTCCGGTCGCTATGAGTACGCGATCTCGCAGCGCGTGCACGGTGTGCACATCAACAAGGTGATCCAGCCCGCCGAGCGCTTTG
>JALYSJ010000082.1 GCA_030854855.1 Candidatus Dormiibacterota bacterium | reverse complement strand
CCATCAAAGGCGCATGTTACCCTTCAGAACCGTGGCGTATGTCATCGTCCAACCGTGCATCGGAGTTAAGGACGCCTCCTGCGTAGAGGTCTGTCCGGTGGACTGCATCCACACAGACGACGCTGCTGAGATGTATTACATCGACCCGGATGAGTGCATCGATTGCGGCGCGTGCGTTGATCCGTGCCCTGTCGATGCGATCTTTCCCGAGGACGAAGTTCCTGAGCAGTGGCGCGATTTCATCAAGATCAACGCCGACTATTTCAAGAACCGGTAGGTCAGGCGAGGTGCGGAGGAGGGTCGGCGAGAGATTCGGTGCACAGGTGGCCCCGATGCTAGACGCCGCCGAGCCTCGCAGCGACCGCATCCAATGATGCCTGAGCGAGAAGCGCAGGCGGCAACAACGCAGATGGGCCGCATGGGCGCCGAAGATCCGCCGACCATTCCTACGCAGCTCGCCTAAATTGCGGCACTCGGTAACTCTTATCCCTGGAGACGGCGTCGGGCCTGAGATCTGCGATGCCGCCGTCCGAGTGCTCGAAGCGACAGGTGTCGAGTTCGATTGGGACGTCCAGCAGGCCGGCGAGGCCGCGATCGCCCAATATGGCACCCCACTTCCGGAGCCGGTGCTCGCCTCCATTCGCAAAAACAAGGTCGCTCTCAAAGGTCCGATAACGACGCCGGTCGGTAGCGGGTTTCGAAGCGTGAACGTCGCCCTGCGGCAGGAGCTCGACCTCTACGCGCTGGTCCGCCCCGTCAAGGCTTACAAAGGCGCTCGCAATCTCCGTGACGATCTCGATTTCGTCATCGTGCGCGAGAACACCGAGGACATTTACGCGGGAATCGAGTTCGAGCGCGGCACTCCAGACTGCGACCACCTGATCAGCGAGATCTCTGGCCTGTCCAAAAAGAAGATCCGCCCCGACAGCGGCCTGTCGATCAAGCCGATCTCAGTGAGCGGCAGCGAGCGAATCGTCCAGTTCGCCTTCGACTATGCCCGCAAGAACAAGCGCCGCAAAGTCACGGCCGTGCACAAGGCGAACATCATGAAGCACACCGACGGGCTCTTTCTCGCCGTCGCGCGGCAGGTGGCCGAGAAGAATTCCGACATCGAGTTCGAAGATCGGATCGTCGACAACATGTGCATGCAGCTCGTGTTGAGACCGAGCGAGTACGACGTCCTCTGCTGCCCCAACCTGTACGGCGACATCATTTCGGACCTCGGCGCGGGAATGATCGGCGGGCTCGGCCTCGCGCCCGGCGCCAACATCGGAACCAACAGCGCGGTGTTCGAGGCGACGCATGGGAGCGCGCCGAAGTACACCGGCCAGAACAAGATCAACCCGATGGCCGTGATGCTCTCAGGCGTTCTGATGCTTCGCCATCTGGAAGAGGTGGCGGCCGCCGACGCGCTCGAAGGCGCGATCGCGACGGTGATCGAGATCGGCAAGAACGTGACGTACGACCTGAAGGAGAAGCGCAACGACCCCACCTCGGTTGGCACGAGCCAGGTCGCGGACGCCATCATCGACCAGCTCAAAACGAGGGTGTGAAAGGGGCTTCCGAGACCGTCCTTCGGCTCCGGCGGCTCTGGGACGAGCTGGCAAGGCTGATCGCTATCGAAGACCTGCTGGCAGAATTGCCCAGGACATGAAACCCCTTGTGGTGGCATTGGTGCTGGTTGCCGCCTGCACCAACACCACCGCCCCGCTGACCGCCGGCACAGCCGCCTCCAGCGCCCGCGCCCTGGTCGCCGCCCCGGACTACGCCGACCAGCCATCTTTCGCCACTCGCACCGGCCGCCCGCCCGCCCTGACCCTCCAGGGCCTCTTCCACCCGACCTACAGCATTCCGGATGATCCGAGCAAGGTCCGCACGCTGCTCGTCACCGGCGACATAATCCCGGCTCGCGGCGTCAACTACTTCGCTACGACCCGGCGGGACTTCCTGTGGCCTTTCCGGCCGACGGCGGACTTCACCAAGAACGCGGACATCACCTACATCAACCTCGAGGCGCCGTTGTTCGACGGTTGCCAGGTGAGCCCCAAAGAGAGCTTCACCTTCTGCGGCGACCCGCGCTTCGCCGACGGTCTGAACTTGATGGGCGCGCGAGTCGCGAACCTGACGAACAACCACATCACAAATTACGGAGCCGAAGGCGTGAAGGCGACGGACCAGCTGCTGCAGAAGCACGGGATTCTGACCTCAGGTCTGGGCCCGGTTGCAGTCCTCGACGTGCGCGGTATCAAATTCGGTTTCATCGGATTCAACGGCGTCGGCCGCGCGATTGACAAGACCGCGTTGAGAGAAGGCATCGCCCGCGCGCGCGAGCAGGCCGACATCGTTGTGGTGCAGTTTCATTGGGGCAAGGAATACGAGCGGCTGCCGATGGCCGACCGCGGCGTGCCGACTCCCGACGATCCGGTGGTCGTGGGACACCAGTCGATCGACTGGGGCGCTGACATCGTGATCGGCAACCATCCCCACTGGTATCAGGGCGTCGAGGTGTACCACGGCAAGCTAATCACCTACTCGCACGGCAATTTCGTTTTCGACCAGATGTGGTCCGAGGAAACGCGCGAGGGAGTCATCGGCACGTACACCTTCTACGGCACGCAGCTGGTCGCCGCGTCTTGGAAGCCGGTTCGCAGCTACGACTACGGCCAGCCTGTGTTCATGAACGCGAATGACTCCGCGGCTGTGATCCAGACGATGGAAGCGGCGAGCGATGAGCTGGCGCTTCGGCTGCATGAACCGTCCACCACGCCGGTTCCGGCGTATCCGCCGCCGCCGAAATACGCACCGGAGAAAGCGCCCTAACCAAGAATGCACCGAGACTAGTCCTCAAACCGGGGTCCGTGCGGTTAGAATGCGCAGCGCGCAATTCAATTAGGGGGTCCCAACGTCGCAGCCTACGTCCCAGATACAGGGAACTCGCGGACGCGCGGCCGTTATCGCCGCCGTCGAGACCGCGTAAGAGTTCTAGTCGCGATCGGCGTTGCCATCGGTTTGACGATGGCCGTCGTCGTGACGTCCGGCTTCGTTTCCGTGAGCAAGCACGCACCGCTCAAGCTCACGCTCGAGCGCGCCACCGCGCCCGCGGCGAAGAGCTTCGATCATTTCGCGTTCTCGAATTTCTGGCTCGCGACGCATCCGCAGCCTGAGCTGCCGGTCCACGCTCAAGCTGCTTACCTGGTCGACCTCGACACCCGAGCGGTCCTCTGGCAGCGAGACCCCGAGACGATGCGCGCCCCGGCGAGCCTGACCAAGCTGATGACGGCGATGGTCGCTGTCGATGATGCGGGTTCGCTCGACCAGGTGGTCGAGGTCACGCAGGAAGCCACCCAGGTCACCCCGACGGTGATGGGCCTAACTCCGGGTGAGCGCGTGACGGTGCGGCAGCTACTCGCGGGGATGCTTTTGGATTCCGGCAACGACGCAGCGGAGGCACTCGCGCGGGGCATCGTGCCTCGCGATCGGTTCGTCCGCCAGATGAACACGAAGGCCAGGAGCATCGGGTTGACAGCCAGCCACTTCGTTACCCCGAGCGGCCTCGACGCTCCTGGCCACGGCATGTCGGCGCACGACCTCGCTCATGCTGCCGCTTACATCGGTCGTTACTATCCGGAGGTCGCTGCGATCGCCGCCACCAAGGACGTCGCCATCCCGGCCACCGCGGAGCACAAGGCGTTCTACCCGCACAACATGAATCGCCTTTTGTGGACCTATCCCGGCGCGACCGGCCTCAAGCCTGGTTTCACCTACGACGCCGGCGGATGCATGGCGGCCACCGCGACCCGCGATGGGCGCCA
>JALYSJ010000059.1 GCA_030854855.1 Candidatus Dormiibacterota bacterium | reverse complement strand
CCCATCGCCCGCTTGCCGACGCGCTGCTCGACCACCCTCTCCAGCCCGTCGAATGCGCCGCCGCAGACAAACAGGATGTTGGTCGTGTTGATCTGAATGAAGTCCTGGTGCGGGTGCTTGCGACCGCCCTGAGGCGGCACGTTGGCGACGGTCCCTTCGAGGATCTTGAGGAGCGCCTGCTGGACACCTTCGCCGCTGACATCGCGCGTGATCGAAGGGTTGTCCGACTTGCGTGCGATCTTGTCGATCTCGTCGATGTAGATGATTCCGCGCTCCGCACGGCTGATGTCGAAATCGGCAGCCTGGATCAGGCGAAGCAGGATGTTCTCCACGTCCTCGCCCACATATCCGGCTTCGGTCAGGCTCGTCGCGTCGGCGATCGCAAAGGGTACGTCGAGAATCTTCGCGAGCGTCTGGGCGAGATAGGTCTTGCCGCAGCCGGTCGGTCCGACCAACAGCACGTTCGACTTGGTCAGCTCGACATCGCCAACGGACTTCGAGGCAGAGATTCGCTTGTAGTGGTTGTAAACCTGCACCGAGAGAACCTTCTTCGCGCGGTCCTGTCCGATCACGTACTGGTCGAGCGCGGCACAGATCGTCTTGGGATTGGGGATGAAGCCGGTCTTCTGCTTCTTGGTGCCGGCTGAGCGGTTGTCGTCCTCCAGGACTTCCTGGCAGAGGTCGATGCACTGGTCGCAGATGAAGACGCCGGGCCCGGCCACCAGCTTCCGTACCTGGTCCTGGCCCTTCCCGCAAAACGAGCAGCGCGTATAGCGGCGGCGGTCTTCTCTTTCGTTCATAGGTCCCTAGCTGTGTTCATTACGAGGAAGCGGGCGCCGGGGGATTATGGCCCCAGAGAATCTCGTTGGCAACACTTATGCACTCGCTGCAGATGAAAACGCCTGAGCCGGCGACGAGCCTCACACCGCCCTGTCCCTGCAGTTTCCCGCAGAAGGAGCATTTCGGCTTGTGCCGTTTGACCTCCCCGGTCTTGCTCTTGCGTCGAAAGATCATCAGATGACCACGGCGGCTGGCTTGGCCGCAGATCGCGGCAGGCGACCGCTAGGGCGCCGTCCAGAGCGCCGAGACGAAGGAATGGGTGGCCCTAGGAGGAGCGCATCTGTCGATGCTTGACGACGACAGGCCGGGCCCCGTGACGCACGTATCGGCGTTCTGGGCCGATGAGATGCGGTCCGGCTGGTCGACGTGGTCATCCTGCTGCGACTTTCTCCTTTTCCTTTTCCTTCTCTTTCTCGGCCGGCTTGCTCGCGCTCGTAATGATGTCGTCGATCAGCCCGTACTCCTTCGCGGCCTCCGAGGTCAGGAAGTAGTCGCGCTCGGTGTCGAGGGTGACCTTCTCGATCTTCTGACTCGTGTGCTTGGCGAGGATCTGGTTCAGCTGCTCGCGCGTGCGCAGGATCTCCTTGGCGTGGATCTGGATATCGCTGGCCTGCCCCTGCATGCCGCCCCACGGCTGGTGGATGAGGATGTTGGCGTGAGGCAGCGCGAAGCGTTGGCCGTGCGCGCCGCCCGCGAGCAGCACCGCAGCCATCGAGTAGGCCATGCCGATGCAGATCGTCGAGACGGGCGGCCGGATGTACTGCATGGTGTCGTAGATGGCGAGCCCCGCCGTCACCTGGCCACCGGGGCTGTTGATGTACAGAGCGATCTCCTTGTCAGGATCCTCTGACTGAAGAAAAAGCAACTGAGCTACGACGAGGTTCGCAACCTGGTCGTCGATCGGCGTGCCGATGAAGACGATGCGCTCCTTGAGGAGTCGCGAGTAGATATCGAAGGCCCGCTCACCGCGCCCAGTGTTCTCGACCACCATGGGAACGAGGTAGCCGGCCGGCCGCTGTATCTCTCTCATATCCCGCACAACGTCATTCTAGACAGCAGTTGCACGGGTTCCGTCAAGTCTGTGACTCAGCAACTTCGACCAGACGCTCTAGAACTCTCTGGCGGCGGAGCCTGGAAGCGAAGTAGCGCACGGCGCTGGGGCTCTTCTTGAGCGTCTCCACCTGGGTCTTCAGCTCGTCGTCCTTGGCTGCCTGCTCCTCGAGGAACTTGATGGCATCCTCGTCGGTCGGATCGAGGCTTTCGCGCCTGGCGAACTCCGCCAGGACAAGATCGATCTTCAGCCGCGCCTCCGCGTCAGGCCTCTGTTCGGCGATCCATTGTTCGATTGGCTTCCCCAGGTACTCGAAGTAGCGATCGAGCTTCAGGCCCTGGCGGTTCAAGCTGCGCTCGAGGGACTCCAGCTCACTGGTCAGCTCGCGGTCTACCAGCGCCTGTGGCACTTCGACGGATGATGCCTCGACCAACGCCCGGACGACCTCCTGCTCGCGCTCGAGCCTCTCCATTGCTCGCACGGACTCCTCCAGCTCCTTGCGGACCGACTGGCGATATGACTCAGCAGTCTCATGCGCGCCGTTGCTGATGATCTTGGCCAGGGCGTCGTCCAGCTCGGGGAGGACTTTCTCCTTGACCCCGCGGACGGTCACCCGGATGGTCGCGTTCTTGCCGGCAAGCTTCGGATCCGAGTAGGTCTCCGGGAAGGTGACCTTCGCCTCCCGCGTCTCGTCCACGAAAGTTCCAGGCAGGACAGCGAGTAGCTCGGGAAGGAGGACCCCATCCTTCAGCTCGGCCTCCATCGCTTTTTGTGTCTCGGACGCGATCACCTCGCCATCAGCCTCGACCTCAACGTCGATGATCGCGATGTCGCCCAACCTCGCTTCGCGCTCGACCGGCGTAATCTCGGCCATCGGCTCGCGAAGCTCTTCGAGACGGCGCTTGAACATGTCTTCGGTGACTTCGTGACTGTGAAGATCAGGCTGAAGACTGGTGATGTCCGCCAGCGTCACCTGCGGCATGACGGTGATGGTCGCCTTGAGCTTCGCTGGACTGCCGCGCTCCAGCACGAGGATCTCGACGTCGGGGTTGTCGATGGGGTCGATCGATTTCTCCTGCATAGCCTGGCGCATCACGTCCGGGACCATCGCCTCGAC
>JALYSJ010000016.1 GCA_030854855.1 Candidatus Dormiibacterota bacterium | reverse complement strand
GTACCGCCCCACGGAACCAACGTGTTGCCCGAAGTCTGGGCAAAGATCAAGCTATTCGTGTTCAGCAACCGCTGTCCGCTAGGCATGAGAAACCCGTCGCCGGCGTTGATCCCCTTCCTGCAGGCGTTGGTGTAAACGACCTGACCGGTCGCAGGAGCCAGCGCGACTTCGATCTTTCCGGTGGTCTTGAAACCTTGCGAGTTCGAGCGCGAGATGACCACCGACCGCACCTTGATCGTGCCTTTTCCAGGCTGTGCCTGAATTTCAACGTCCTTTTGGGTGTAGGGCGCCGCCTGGGCAATCAACCTGATCTCGGCGGAGGGGACGAAGATCGCCGCGCCGAACAGACCGACGAGCAGGAGCGTCGCCGCGGTGATGTACAGAAGGAAGCGCCCGGGCTTGAGCTCGGTCGCGGTCTTTGTCAGCAGCTTGGTCGGAGCCGCGATGCCAACGTGGGTGCCGGCAGCGGTGCGCGATCTCTGCCACCAGCGCCTTACCGGCTCAGCGGCCGCTGACTCGGTGGGGATGCCTTCGCCCAGCGGGCCGACGGCCCCAAAGACAGGAAAACCGCTCTCCGACGCCATTTTCTGCACTGCCGGGTCGTCGCAGACGACGGTCACCCGCTTGCCCAATCGCGCCGCGTAGTTGCGCAGCAACTGGAAGTTGAAGCGGCTCTGGCCGATGCGCGACCGCATCGGGAGCACCAGCATCGTTTCCTCTCCGCTGAAACGGCGGAGACGCTCGACGATCTCGGGGATCTCTTCTTCCGTTTCGACGTAAATCGGGTTCGTTGCCATGGCGTTTACAAGTCTCCTGGGGGAATGTTCAGACCTTTATACCGCCTAGGACCCGGCGCATGACGGTATTCACGGTGTCACGCTCTTCCGCTTCAGTTCGCAAAGCGTGGTTCGCGAGGCCCATCGGGGCGATGTCCTGGGGGCTTGAAAGCTGGCCTGTCGAATCCGTCAGATTACGCACATCCGGCGGAACGAGGTGCCGGATCCGCGGCTCGCGCGGGAATGGGAGGCCGGCAGCCCAGTTGTTCTTCACCATCTCGAGGGTGAGCTCGGGCAGCAGGCTGCCTCCCCCGCACAGGTAGATGCTCGTCGGGAGTCGCTCGCCGCGAGAGAGCTCCTTGATGCTGAGCGCGAGTCCTTGCAGCAGGACTTCGGCGTCGGCGCTCAGGAGCTCCGACACCTGGCGGTGCTGGTCCGCGGACAGAAGGCCCTCTGAGTGCCGCAGCTTGCGCGCCTCGGCCTCCTCGTAGCTGAGGCCGAACGCGAGCGCCAGACGCCGCGTGAACGCGCGCCCGCCCAGATTGAACATGCGAGTTCCTTCGACTCCACCATCTCGAATCAGCGCGACGTCGGTCGTGCCCCCGCCGACGTCGACGAAGATTCCACCCTCCGCCCAGATTTCCTCACTCGCGCAAGCGCGCGCGAGCGCATAGGGCTGCGCGACCGCGGCCGCCAACTCGAGGTCCAGCTCTCGCACCACGGTCTCGATCGCATCGATGTGAGTCATTGGCGCGAAGGTGTTGAAGACCGTGACCTCGAGGTTTTTCCCCGTGAACCCGACGGGATTTGTGACCGGATAACCGTCGACGCGAACGTTGGTGATCGCCGAATGCACGAGCCGAGCCTCCAGCTGGCCGTAGCTGCGCTCCATCTCAAGAAGGTGCTGGGCTTCGCGAAGGGCACGGCGTTGGACCATCTGCAGCATCGTTGAGATCTCGCCGGACCGCACACGTGCTTTGGAGTTCTCGCGCGGATAGGCGATCGTCGACGAGAAGCCTTTGATGAGCTCGCCGGCGATGCCGACCACCACCTGACCCGGCACCGTTTTGGCCATGTCCTCGGCAGCTTCGAGCGCCCGGTTGCTGGACTGGATCACAGCCTCGAGGTCCGCGATGGCACCGCCAGACATGGCGGCCGGCTTCTGCGGCTCGCGCCCGACGCCGAGCACCTCGCCGTCCGGTCCTTCGCGCCGGACGACCAGGACTTTGATGAGGTCGGTGCCGATGTCGAGCACCGTGAAGTGCTTGTAATACTCGCTGCGCTTGCGCAGGAACTTGAATTTGGTCACTTGAGCTCCTCGTCCAGGCGCTTGAACGCGTCCCCGGCAGGCACGGTCAGCTTGCCGCTGACGAGCTGAGGGCGGCCGCCGCCCGTGCCGAAGAAGCCCTTGAGGCGGTTGGCATCGTATTCAGGAGTGAGGTCACCGGACACCTTGATGACAAACATGTCGCCGGCGACAACGGTTACGATCCCGGACTTCACGACCTCGAGATAGCGATCCGCATAGGACTTCAACTCCTCAAGGTTAGTGGCGTCGACGGTTTCAGTGACGTAGGCCACTCGGCCGTGCTTGACCGCAGCGCCTGCGCCGCCGCCATCTCCCGCTCCTATGCGCGCGGTCCGGACCTCGTCGCGCAGCTTCTCACGCTCTCGCTCCAGATCCTTCAGCTGAGCGCGCAGCGCCCGCAGCCGTTCGGGCAGCTGCTCTGGGACGGCGTTGAACGAGCGGGCAAGCTCCGCGAGCACCTCGCGATCGCGAATCACCAGGTCATCAGCGGCTTCGCCGACCACCATGTCGATGCGCCGCAGACCCGAGCCGATGCTCGACTCCGAGACGATCACCGCGGTTCCGATATCGGCGCTGTTGCTCACGTGCGTGCCACCGCACAGCTCGCAAGTCCAGTCGCCAAAACACACCACCCGCACGACGTCGCCATATTTCTCCTCGAACAGGTGCATGGCACCCTGCGCGACCGCTTCTTTCAACGACTTTTGGCTTTCATGGAAGGGGAGAGCCGCGCGCACCTTCTCCATGACGCGGCGATTGATGTGTGCGAGCTCATCCTTGCTGATCGCGCGGTTCAGTGGAACGTCGAAAGTGGCGTGGTCGGGACCGACCCAAGAGCCTTTCTGGACCACGGTCTCGCCAAGCGTCTCTCGTAGGGCCTTGTGGAGAAGGTGCGTCGCCGAGTGATGTCGGGCGATCTGCGCTCTGCGCCTCGCGTCCACCGCCGCGGTCGCCGC
>JALYSJ010000180.1 GCA_030854855.1 Candidatus Dormiibacterota bacterium | reverse complement strand
TCGGACAGCTCGCGGAACTTTTGGTGCTGGTCTTGTGGCTCGGCACCGGCTTGGTCGCGATCGGTGTCGCCGCAGGCGGCATCGACCCGCACTTCGAGGCTGCCGACGATCGCCGCGCCGTGGGCATAGTCGGGACGCTGTTCGGCCTCGGCGGCGCGCTTGGGTTCGGCCTGCTCAGCGTGGGCGCCTTTGCTTTGTTCGTCTACGGCGCGGCGGCCGCGCAGGGAACTGCTGAGCTTCGCGTGCTGCCATCGACTCCCGTGGTCGGCGCGCTCATGTTCGGCGGCGGCCTTGTGCTGGCAGCGGCGGCGGGCGTGATGGAGGGCTTTCTCTTGTGGTTCGCGAATTTGCGACTGCGCCGTTATGAGGGCGCGATCGCGGAGTAGGCAATGCTCACCCCAATCGCCCCCCACCCTACCCTCCCCCTAGCGGGGGAGGGAATTACTCAGTCGAAAGGGTCTTCGATCAGCTCGGCGGAAAATCCTCCCCCCGGCTTCACGGTGAGGCCGACCACCGCGTAGCGGATCGGGCCGCGCCACTCGGCCAGGGCGCGATACTCCGCCGCCGCCGACATCAGTGCCCGCCGCTTGCGCGATCCGACCGCTTCGAATGGCGTGCCAAAGGAGTCGTCGGTGCGCGTCTTGACCTCAACCACAACAAGCTCTTTCCCGCGGCGGCAAACGAGGTCTAGCTCACCGCGCCGCGCCAGGAATCCGGCTCCGACCACCTCATAGCCCCACTTTCGCAGCAGGTCGGCGGCCGCCTTCTCTCCCGCTTTGCCGAGCTCTATCCGAGCAGAGCGTGTTCGCGAAACGGCGCCCATGAGGTCCGGTGGATCGGGCTCGGGCCGAGGCGGCGGATCGCTGCGCGATGCGCCGGGGTGGCGTAGCCCTTGTGGTCGGCGAATCCCCAGCCGGGATACATGCGGTCGAACTCGATCATCACCTGGTCGCGAGCCACCTTGGCCACGATGCTCGCCGCCATGATCGACGCGCAGGTGCGGTCGCCCCTGACCACCGCCATCTGGGGCAGCGGCGTCTGGGGCACGGCCCAGGCATCGACCAGGAGGTATTCCGCCGAAACCTTGAGCCCGGCGACAGCGCCAGCCGTCGCGAGATGCCTGGCCTGGATGAGGCCGAGCCTGTCCACCTGCGCGTGGTCCACGGCGCATACAGAGACCGCCACCGCCCGCCTCCGGATGACGGCGTCCAGGCGCTCGCGCTCGACCGCGGTGAGGAGCTTCGAGTCGTCGAGGCCGGGAATGCGAACTCCGATCGGCAGCACGACGGCGCCGCCGACCACGGGTCCGGCGAGCGGGCCCATGCCCACCTCGTCAACCCCGGCAACGACCTGGTAGCCCATCGATCTTGCCATGCGCTCGTAGCGCCACAGCATTGGCCTCAAAGCCCCGCAAAAATACCCCACGAACTCCGAGCCTTCGGCGTGAGTTCGCGGGGACCCCTCCAGTCCGAGGCTTCGCCGTGAGTTTGCGAGGGCCCCTTCTTTGTCATGTGATCGAGGTTAGCGAGCGCGGGCTATCGGCGCCAGGTTCTTAACGGCTCAGACCTACGTTTCGGCTGGCGTGGTTTCCGGTGCGGTCTCGGCCGTCTCTTCGGACCCTTCCTCGCGGATCAGACGCCGGCGCTCGCGGATACGGCCTTCCTTGCCGACCTTGCCACGCAGGTAGTACAGCCTGCCCTGGCGCACGTCGCCATGGCGAAGCACATCGATCTTGTCGATGCGCGGCGAGTGGATCATGAAGGTTCGCTCGACGCCCACGCCGTGGGTCACGCGCCGGACCGTGAAGTTCTGGCGCAGGCCGCCACCGGTAACGCGGATGACCGTGCCTTCGAACATCTGGATGCGCTCGCGTGTGCCTTCGACGACCTTAGCGTGCACGCGCACCGTGTCGCCGGCGCGAAGGGCCGGCACCTTTGCCTTTTCTTGCTCTTTCTCGAGCTGCCGGATCACGTTCATGTCTTCTTCAACTCCTTGGTGTGTGAAACATGTCTTTGGGCTGCTTGCTGGCGTCGCCACTGCCGGATACGAGCGTGGTCGCCGGATAGAAGAACTTCGGGGACGCGCATGCCGCGGTACTCCGCCGGGCGCGTGTACTGCGGCCACCCCGATGGCTCACTTGAAAAGCTGTCCTGCGTGAGCGACTCCGGATCGCCAACGACGCCAGGCACCAGGCGCGCGACGGCGTCGATGAGGACCATCGCCGGGATCTCACCGCCGCTCAACACGTAGTCTCCGATCGAGACCTCGCGCGCCCCCAGCGCCTCGCGGACGCGATCGTCGATGCCCTCGTACCGACCACAAACGATGATCAACCCGGGCTCTGCCGCCAGGCTTTCGGCGAGGCGGGCGTCGAGCCGTTCGCCCCACGGTTCCATGAGCACCACTGGGCCCGCATTGAGCGGGCGGATCGATTCCACCGCCTCGATCACCGGTTCCGGTTTCAGAACCATGCCCGGCCCACCCCCGAAAGGCATGTCGTCGACCTGCCGGTGGCGGTCGTGAGTGTGTTCGCGAAGGTCGTGGGCATGCAGCTGGATCAGTCCGCGATCCACCGCGCGTCCGACCACTCCCTGCTGGAACACAGGGGCAAACATCGCCGGGAAGATGGTGACCACGTCAAATCTCATGTCTAGCTGTCTTTTGCGTCCTCGACCTTGACCAGCCAGTCGGCGACGACCACCTTTCCTCCGTCAACATCCACCTCGACGACCGCGTCTTTGGTCGCCGGGATCAGGTGCTCGATGGTTCCGTCGCGGCTGACCCAGACGTCGTTGGCCGGCCGCTCGAGAACTTCAGCGATCTGTCCTAGACGCTGGCCCGAGCTCGTCATCACGGCAAGCCCCACCACCTGGTGGTGGTAGAAGCGGCCTTCGGCGAGCGGGCGCACCGCATCGTCCGGAATCTCGAAATATCGCCCGCGAAACATATCGGCGATTGTGCGGTTGTCGATGCCGCGAAACTTGACGACCAGACCGGGATGCCCAGGTCGGCTCCACTCGATCTCGCGCTCCGCGCCTTCGAGCATGAGTGTTGCGCCCGCGTTGAATCGATCCTCGAAATCTGTCAAGGGATAGACCTTTACAGCTCCATCGACTCCGTATGCACCGGTGACCTGGCCGATGCGAATCATGCCGGCGCGCCTCCTTCAGAACTTCTACTCCGTGGCTCGTGATGTCCCCCCGTCTGATTGGCGAGGTCGACAAAGACCCGCTTTCGGTCACGCAGCGACGCAACCCTGATCAGCGTGCGGATGGCCTCGATGTTGCGACCCGCCTTGCCGATGAACCGCCCGACGTCGGCGTCCGCCAGCTTGACCTTGATCGCCACCGTGCCGGCACCGCGCTCGAACGACTCGACGAGCACCTCTTCAGGCTTCTCGGCGAGCGTCTTCGCTACGTACTCCACCAGGGCGCGGTAATCCACGGCTGGGCCTGCAGGGCCGTCGTGACGCTCACGCCGGAACCCACCACCGCCGCGATTGGGCGCGCCGCCACCGCCGCGAAAATCACCCCTTGCCGGTCGACTTCTCGGTGCTTCGCTCAAGAATCCCCTCCCGCTTCAACAGGCTCCGGGCGGCCTCGCTGGGCTGGGCGCCCTGCTGGAGCCAGAGCTTTACTTTGTCCACGTCGATCTTGACCTGAACCGGGTCCGTCATCGGATCGTAGTACCCCAGGTGCTCAATGAACCGGCCATCGCGCGGCGAGCGCGAGTCCGCAACCACGAGACGGTAAAAGGGGTGTTGTTTCGCCCCCATCCGTCTCAGTCTGATCTTTACCAAGCTGTGCCTCCTTTGCCGAATAGCCGCGGAAGGCCCGCGGCTTTGCCTTTGCGGTTGACCGCACCGAACTGCTTGGCGAGCTTCTGCATCGCCTCGCGCGCTTTCAACACCTTGTTGACGTCGGCGGGTTGAACCCCGCTGCCTCGCGCGATCCGCTTTCTGCGCGCGCCGTCGATGACCTCGGGATGCGCGCGCTCCCGCTTGGTCATGGAGAGGATGACGGCCTCCATCTTCTTGACCTCGGCCTCCGTGTTGGTGCCCGCCACCTGGTTCTTCAAGGCCGCACCGCCCGGAATCATCTCGAGCACGTCCTCGATCGACCCCATGCCGCGCAGCTGGCGGATTTGGGCCAGGAAGTCATCGAAGCTGAGCTGGCCGGCGCGCAGGTGCCGCTCGACCTCGATCGCCTTATCCCTGTCGAGTGTGCGCTCCGCTCGCTCGATCAGGGTGAGCATGTCCCCCATGCCGAGAATGCGCGACGCCATTCGCTCGGCGTGAAAGACCTCGAGGTCTTGTGGCCTCTCACCGGTGCCCGCAAATCGGATTTGCTGCCCGGTTGCGACGCGCAGCGAGAGGGCGGCGCCGCCGCGCGCATCGCCATCGAGCTTGGTCAGGATCACACCGTCCAGGCCGATCTCGCCGGCAAACGCCTCACCGACCTTCACCGCCTCCTGCCCGGTCATCGCGTCGGCGACAAGCAGTGTCTCGGTGACTGGAATCGCACCTTTGAGCCGCTTGAGCTCGTGCATCAGCTCGGCATCGACGTGGAGCCGGCCCGCGGTGTCGAGAATCACCACGTCGCAGACGAGCCGCTGCGCTTCGCGGATGGCGGCGGCGGCGATCGCTTCGACTTCGCCCTTCGGTTCTGAATAAAAGGCGACCTGCTGCTGGGCGGCGAGCGTCTGCAGCTGCTCGACTGCCGCCGGACGCCTGAGGTCGAGAGCCGCGACCAGGGGCTTGTGGCCTTCGCGGCGAGCCAGCAGCGCCAGCTTCACCGTGGTGGTGGTCTTGCCCGAACCCTGGAGGCCGACGAGCATGAGCACCGTCGGCGGCGCCGGGGCATAGCGGACGCTCTCGGCGTTGCCGCCAAGGAGCTCGACCAGCTCCGTGTTCACCGCCTTGACCACCTGTTGGGGCGCAGTGAGGGCGGCCGTCGTCTCGGCGCCCTGGAGACGGGTGCGGACACGCTCGACGAACTCCTTGACCACCCTGAAGTTGACGTCGGCCTCGAGGAGGGCGAGCCTTACCTCGCGCAGCCCGGCGTCGACGTCCTCAGGGCCCAGGACGCCGCGGCCGGAGATCTTCTTCATGACGGCCGCGAGGCGCTCGGCGAGGGCTTCGAACATTTAGACAGCCCGTTCGAGCCGCGCCAGGCGCCGCTTCAATCCATCGAGCTCGCGCTCCAACGCGTCCAGGGCGCGGCGCCTCCGCGCCGCCTCCGAGAGCAGGCCCAGCCGGCGCTCGTACTCCTTCAGCGCCAGAGTGGAGCGGCGCACTATGTCGTGCACCGCGGCTCGCGAAGTGCCCTGGTTCGTTGCGATCTCCGCCAGCGACC
>JALYSJ010000165.1 GCA_030854855.1 Candidatus Dormiibacterota bacterium | reverse complement strand
GTCAGGCTGCCGCCGGCTCCCGGCCGGATCGGCGACTGGCTGCCCGATGTGACCGCTCTCGAGGCTGCCGGCGCAGACACGGTCTGGCTGGAAGCCAAGACGGCAGCCGCCGAGCCGTGGATTCTTTTAGGCGCCGCCGCCGCGGTCACCCATCGAGTTCGACTTGGCTGCCTTCTTGGCACGATTGTCGACGGCGCTGCGGCCGGGCGGCTGGACGGCCTGGACACCCTTGCGAGCTTGTGCGCCGGTCGGGTCGTGGTCGGTGTGCGGCCGGGCCCGCTCGTCGGACGGCTCAAGGGCAGGAGTGATGCATCGATCCTTCTCATTTGCCGGACGCGGGGCGAAGCCACTCGTTCGGCCCGCCTGGCGGACGGCGTCATCCTGCCTGGAGCTATCGACGACGTGCGCTCGCTACGGGCTGACGGTCAGGCCGCATTCGAGCTCTGGGTCGACGCCACAGCGCCGTCCGACAGGTCGGGTTGGGCGACCCTGATCGCCTCCCTCGAGGCGGCGGGCGCAACCGGCGTCATCGTCCCCTGGGACCCCCGCCTGATCGACCTGCTGCGCAGCGCAGGCGAGCCGGACGATCGCTCGGACCTTCTCATCGCCACCGGCTGATCCGCTCGAAAGAAAACCACGAGTCTTGACTATTCGGCTGACCTGAGCTAGCTTCCGCCTTGCTTCTCACGGCTCTAGCGAAAGGGGTTGGCGAGTGCAGACGGTCACCCGTCGGAACGTCCTGAAGTTCGGCATAGCGGGAGCCGGCGCGCTGGTCGTGTCGGGTCTGGGCTTCGACGTGGCGATGGCCGAGTCCACCAAGGTCAAGCTCAACCTGAGAATCGCAGGCGCCAAAGAGTCCCATTCCATATGCCCGTATTGCGCGGTCGGCTGTTCGCTGGTCGCGTACACCCGCCAGACCAGTGATGGCAAGGTGCAGCTGCTCCAGATCGAGGGCGATCCCGACAGCCCGGTCAACGAAGGCAGGCTGTGCCCCAAGGGCGCGACGGCGATGCAGCTGGCGACCTCGCCGCGCAGGGTCGAATCGCCGCGGTACCGCGCCGCCGGCGCGAGCGGTTGGAAGACGGTCACGTGGGACTTCGCGCTGGGCAAGATCGCGCAGAACATCAAAGCGTCGCGCGACGCGACCTTCGTCACCACCGATGGAAACGGCAACACCGTCAACCGCACCGAAGGCATCGCCTTCGCGGGCGGCGCCGCATTCAGCTCGGAGGAGGGCTACTTCACCACCAAGCTGATGCGCAGCCTGGGACTGGTACACCTAGAGCAACAGGCCAGAGTTTGACACGGCCCCACGGTGGTCAGTTTGGCCGCCACATTCGGAAGGGGAGCAATGACAAACCACTGGCGCGACATCAAGAACGCTGACCTCATCCTGATCAACGGGGCCAACCCCGCAGAGGCGCACCCGGTCGGCTTTCAGTGGTTCATGCGGGCCAAGCTCGACAGGGGAGCCAAGATGATCCACGCGGATCCTCGCTTCACCCGCACCTCGGCCGTCGCCGACACGTACCTGCGCATTCGTACCGGCTCTGACGTGGCTTACTTCGGCGGCCTTATCAACCACGTCCTGCAGAACAATCTCTTCCAGGACGAGTACGTCCGCAACTACACGAACGCCTCCTTTATCGTCAAGCAGGGCTTCGATTTCAAGGACGGCCTGTTTTCCGGTTACAACCCCGACAAGCGCACGTATGACATCAGCAGCTGGAACTACGAGGTCGGCGGCAACGGGTTCGCCAATCGCGACATGACGCTGCAGGACCCGCGTTCAGTCTTCCAGCTGATGAAGGCCCACTACTCACGCTACACACCCGACATGGTGTCGAGCATCACTGGAATACCGGTCGATCAGTTCAAGAAGGTGGCGGACTTGGTCGGCCAGATGGGCAAGCCGGACAAAGTGATGACGATCGTCTACGCGGTCGGCCTGACGCACCACACGACCGGTGGCCAGCTGATCCGATCAGCCTCTCTGCTGCAGCTGCTGCTCGGCAACATGGGACGCCCCGGTGGCGGCATGAACGCCGAACGCGGCCACGCCAACATCCAGGGCAACACCGACCACGCGATCTCCTGGGAGATCCTGCCGGGATACCTGCGGATCCCGGCGCCTGGCCAGAAGACTCTTGATGACTATGTAGCGCAGAGCGCGTCCAAAAAGTCGGACCCGAACTCCTGGAACTTCTTCGGTACGAACTACAAGAAGTTCATGGTCAGCCTGCTCAAAGGGTGGTACGGGTCATCCGCGACCAAGGACAACGAGTTCGCGTTCGACTACATCCCGAAGCCCGGTCAGAACGCATCGTGGATGTCGATCTTCGACCAGGCTCTCAAGGGCAGGATGGAGGGGGTGATGCTCTCCGGCATGACGGCCGCCAGCATCGGCCCGGACTCCAATCAAGTCCACCAGGCGCTTTCGAATCTCAAGTGGCTCGTGGTCATGGATCCTCTGCCGACCACCAGCTCTGAGTTCTGGCATGCACCTGGCGCCGACCCCGGCAAGATCAACACCGAGGTCTTCATGCTCCCGACCACCCACTGGATCGAGAAGGATGGATCTTTCACCAACAGCGGCCGCTGGGCGCAATGGAAAGACCAGGTCATCCCGCCCCAGGGCAACGCTCGACATGACCACTGGGTCCTGAGCGACATCTTCAATCGCGTGAGGACCATGTACAAGGATCAGGGCGGAAAGTTCCCCGACCCGATCCTCGCTCTGACCTTCGATTACAAAGACCCGCTCAAGCCTGAGCTGGACGAGATCGCCAAGGAGATCAACGGCAAAGATCTCTCCACCGGAAAACAAATGACATCATTCGCCCTTCTCAAGGACGACGGCACGACCACCGCGGGCGACTGGATCTACACCAGCAGCTACCCGGACTCGGGCAACCTGATGAAGCGCCGGGCGGGCATCCAGGATCCAAAGACCAACGATCCCACCGGAATGGGCTTCTATCCAAACTGGGCGTGGAGCTGGCCTCTGAATCGTCGGGTGCTTTACAACCGGGCCTCCGCGGATCTCGCCGGCAAGCCTTGGGATCCAGCGCGTCCGGGCATCACCTGGGACGGTGCGAAGTGGGT
>JALYSJ010000086.1 GCA_030854855.1 Candidatus Dormiibacterota bacterium | reverse complement strand
GCGGGCCGGAATCCCTTCGCCCACCTCGAGCATGGTGCCCTCTTCAAACTTGGCGACGACGCCATCGAACTGCGCCGCGGAGAAGTGGCGGCTGAAGACCGCGCTCACCGCGCCGCGCTCCAGGCGTGACAGCACCTGCTCTTCCTTCCCCTCATCGAGGGCTTCGATCTCCACGCGTCCGGCGGTTGACGAAGTGAGAAACGCGAGGTCGGTAATGCGTGGCACCGCAAGCATTTCGCCAAGACGGGCTGCGCGACGGATCGAGTTGCTGGCGAGGTTTTCAAAGTTGGCGATCGACATGCGCACCGAAACACCAGACGACTGCGAGATGTGCGGGCTGCGCCGCGCGAGGTGCGTGAACTCCGCGACTATCTCCTTCATAAAGGAAGGAAAGATGAGCTCGAAGTCCTCGGGGATCGGATTCTTCTCGGCCTCCATGATCTGCATCTCTTCGCTCGTGGTCAGCGGGTAGTGCGTGCGCACCTGTGAACCGAAGCGGTCCTTCAGCGGCGTGATGATGCGACCACGTGACGTGTAGTCCTCAGGGTTGGCGCTCGCGATGACGAACAGGTCGAGCGGCAGCCGCACGCGGTAGCCGCGGATCTGCACGTCCTTCTCTTCCATGATGTTGAGCAGTCCCACCTGAATGCGCTCCGCCAGGTCGGGCAGCTCGTTGATGCCGAAGATGCCGCGATTCGTCCGCGGCAACAAGCCGTAGTGGATGGTGAGCTCGTCGGCGAGATAACGTCCCTCAGCCACCTTGATCGGGTCGACCTCGCCGATGAGGTCCGCGATCGAGATGTCCGGCGTCGCGAGCTTCTCGCCGTAACGCGTGTCGCGGTCGATCCACACCACCTCGACGCTGTCCTCTCCTTTCGCAACGAGGTCCAGGCAACGGCGGCAGATCGGGGCGTATGGGTGATCGTTGATCTCGCAGCCCGCGATGGCCGGAACCTGCGGGTCGAGGAGCGTCACCAACGAGCGCATGATCCGACTCTTCGCCTGTCCGCGCTCACCCAGGAGGATCACGTCGTGGCCCGAGATCACCGCGTTGGCCAGCTGCGGCAGCACCGTGTCGTCGTAGCCGACGATGCCCTCGAGCAGCGGCTCTCCGGAGCGAAGTCGGGTGAGCAGGTTGCGGCGCATTTCCTGCTTGACCGTTTCGTGCTGGTGCCCGCTCGCGCGAAGCTGGCCAATGGTCTGCGGCCGGCCTGGGGTCATCCCAAGCACTATAGCCAAGGCGCGCGACATGTTCAGCGAGAAATTGCTGACCATCGGTAAGCAATTGCTGCACACCAGTTTGGTGTTTGCTCGCCGTTAGACTGACCGGCGCTTGACTGAATCGATACGCGACCGCTACGAGACCGCCCACGACGACGGCCGTCCGCTGCTGGGTGGGCATCGGGGAAATCCCGCTGAGCACCCTGAGAACACCATGCGCTCGTTCCGATCCGCCATCGCGGCGGGTTGCGATCTGATCGAGTGCGACGTGCACCTGTCCTCGGACGGCCGGCTTGTGGTCATCCACGATCACACGCTGGAGCGCACTACCAACGGCAAGGGGATGGTCCGCGACCACACTGCGGCCGAGCTTCGCCGCCTGGACGCCGGCGCTGGAGAGCGGATCCCTCTCCTCCAGGAGGTCGTCGAGCTCGCGATCGGCAAGGTGGGCCTCGTGATCGAGATCAAGCAGGTGCCCATCCAGTACCCCGGGCTTGAGGACAAGCTGGTGGCGATGCTGAGACAGCTGGGCGCGGTCGCGGAATGCGCCGTCATCTCCTTTCATCACCCCTCGATCCGCACGCTGCGCCAGATGGAGCCGAAGCTGCAGCTGGGGATTCTCGAAGGCGCGCGTCCGATCGACCCGGCCCGCATGTTGAAGGAGGCCGGCGCGGACGTCTTCTCGCCGCACTGGGGTGCGATGGACCCGCAGCTGGTCAAGGAAGTGCACGCGGCCGGTGGCGCGGTCGGCGTCTGGCCGGTGGACGACGCTGCCGCGATAGCCTGGTGCAAATACTGCAAGCCGGACTCGATTTTCACGAACCGGCCGGTCGAGGTAGGCGCCGCCCTCCGCTCGTAGCGTTACCCCTCGATCCGCCCGGCGTTGCCTCAAATAGCGTGCGCACCCATACCATGAGCCGGCTGTGGTCGCCGACCGGCCCCAATTCGAGGATCTCTACCGTGCCTACCTGGGCCGCATCTACGCCTATGTCCGGGCGCAGGTTGGGAGCTCGGCCGACGCGGAGGACATCACGGCCCAGGTCTTCATGAACGCGTACCAGGCCTACGCGCGGTTCGAGGCGCGCAACACGACGCCGGCCGCCTGGCTCTTCCGGATCGCCCGCAACGCGACGCTCGACCACTTTCGAGCTCACGGCCGGCGCGAACGCCTGCGCCGCACGATCGAGCACCAGCCGGTGGCCGAGTCCGATCCAGCCACCCAGGCGGAGGAACGGATCCAGTACAAGGCCCTGCTCGAACGCGTCGCCCAACTGCCGGAGCGGCAGCGCGACGCGATCTCCCTGCGCCATTCGGGCCTGAGCTTCGAGGAGGTCGGCGTCCTGCTGAAGTGCAGCGAGGACGCCGCCAAGATGCTCTACCACCGCGCGCTGAAGACGATGAAAGAAGCCGTCGCGAAGGAAAACGGGTGAGCGAGAACGAAGCAGACCTCGAGCTCGCGGCGCTGCAGAGGCAGCTCGACGATGCATTCGAGACCACGCGGCCGAGAGCGGGTTTCGAGGACGAGCTGTGGACGCGCATGCAGGCCGGCCGGCCGGCCCGGTCGAAGCTGCGGGATGCGTGGCTGGGATTCATCCAGGGCATACGTGCGGTGCCGGCGGTCCCGACAGCCGCGGTTGCCGCGGTGCTGGTGGTGGTCATTGGCGCCGGCGTCGTGATGTTGAGCGGCCTGGGCCGCCCCAACACCGCGAGCTCGACCAGCGCGCGTGGCGGGGGGCCGGCTTTTTCACAGGGGGCGGACAACAGCGCAAGGATTCCCGGTGCTTTCGGCCGGCTGCCAACCCCCGCGCTGAAACCAAATTCCGGCGCGCCCGAAAAGCTGGCGCCTGCACCTCCTGCTGGGACCACAAACGACCCGTTCTTCGGTCCGGTCACCTTGACCTGGACGGGAAAGCTCGAACTCAACCTGCCCAGCGCGCCGGTGTTTCGTTACCGCGAGCCTTCGACCAAAACCGCGGATCAGTTAGCGTCCTCTCTGGGAGCGATTGCTCAGGCGCGCCCTGCCGGCTACCTCGGCTCCTACAACACGACCGAATTCAACCTGCAGGTGCGCGGGACGGTGCAATCGCCGGCCCGCGAGCCGTGGTTCACGCTCTTTCCGATCTCGTCCCTGCCGTCGATCGATGCGGCCGGCGGCCCCGCGGACGTCGCCGTCGTGTTCCTCGCCGAGCACAGCCTGGTGCCGTCGTGGCCGTACACACCCGCGGTGGTAACCACCGGGGAACACACGAAGGTGACGCTGCTTCGCCAGCTGGATCTCAGCGGTTACGGCAAAGTGTTTTTCATCGACTCGAGCGGCGAAGGCTATGGGCTCGAGGTCACGTTGAAAGGCAACACGGCCCTGACCGCGTCTGGTCCGCTGCCCTTGAGCCTCGAATCCGCGAGCTATCCGATCATCTCGGGCGACGAGGCGGTTCGCTCCGCCCTCGCGTCGTCGCGTCCCGCCGCGGGCGGCGCCAGCGCTCCCACGGTTGCGCTGACGGAAGCCGAGCTCGTCTACGTGCTGGTGGTCGCGGGTGACCACAGCTTCTACGAGCCCGGCGTGTTGTTCTCAGGCAAGTTCACTGTCAGCGGCACGACGTACACGAAGCGCGTGCTGGTACCTGCGGTCGACCCGTCGTTGCGCTTGCCCTAGGTTCGGGACGGGATACACTCCCGATCTGAAAGTGAATGGGTAAGAAGCAGATCCGGCAGGTTCGCCAGCAGGTTCGTCAGGTCCAACCCAAGACCAGCGGCGCCAAGAATCCCGGCCAGACGCGGAAGCAACGCGAGCGGTATGTCCAGGCAGGCGGGATGCTGCAGGGGTACGCCCCGGATTTCGTGATCCGCATGGGTTACGTGGCGATTGCCGTGGCCGTGGTCTGCGTGCTGATCATCGCGGCGTGCCTCATCTTCATCCCTCCCATCTACGGATGGCCCGATGCGATCGCCGCGTCATTGGCCTGGGTGTTGCCGATCGCGCTGCTCGCCAGCTTTGTCGCGCCAGGCTTCCGGCTCGCCCTCAAAGATCGCAAGGCTGAGGGCAAGCTTGTGCAGGGACAGCTCGTGGGTGCGAGCTCTGTGAGCACCTCAATCGGGCTCGGCATGATGATGGTGCAGACGCGGGGCGGCGTCGAACAGTACCTCGTGCCGCCGGCCCGCCTCAAGCAGGTTCCGGGCAACCAGGTCAACGTGGTCCTGACCGTGACGCCAAACCTGCGGCACGTGAAATCGGTGGGCGTCATGGGCCAGCGCATGGTCGGCCGCGTCGAGCCACCGGTGCCGCCGGTCATGAAGCGCCTTCAGCTGCTGCCACTCATGACTCCGGTCGCGCTTGCTCTCGGCGCGGTCATCGGCGACGACGTCGTGGCCCTGTCGCCGATCAACCCGTCGCTGCTTCACGCGGCGCTGGCGGTGGTCGCGGGCACCGCGCTGGGCGCTGCGGTGTACGGCGTCTCCTTCTTGCTGCAGAGGCGGATGATGACCGAGGTCCAGGCGCTAGTCCCTAAGACTTAGTCGCTGGTTTCTTGTCGGTGTCGACCTTCGGCTTGTCCTCGACGACCGCGGGCGCCTCGATCACCGTGCTCTTTGCGGACGGGACCAGTTGCTTGCGCTGCGGGTAGGTGGCGATCAGCAGCAGGCTGAAGGCGAGCCCGAAAATCACCGGGCCGATGTGGAATGGCGCGCGCCACACGAAGTACGACCCGGCTTCGAAGGCAAGGACGACAAACCCGTAGAGGATCCCCGCCCGGACCCAGCCGATGTTGGCCCGCGGGTTGACCGCCGCCGCCATCAGCCCGATGCCGAGCACAGCGCCCGCGGCCGAGGTGTGGGTGCCAACCTCCTGGTCGAGCGGCAGGAGCGTGGTCCCGACCAGTGAAGCCGCCGCACCGCCCACCAGCGCCATGCCCATCAGCACCATGGCCACGGTCAACAAGAGCCTTCTCACGCGGGGACTGTATACGAACAACAAGGGGAACCTTAGACTCCGAAGATGACTAACGACGTCCACATCACCCCCGAGGGCCTCGAGGCGGTGAAGGGGGAGCTCCACGAGCTGACCTCCGTCCGGCGCCCGATCATCGTGGCGAAGATCAAAGCCGCCAGGGAGTTCGGCGATCTTTCCGAGAACTTCGAGTACCACGCGGCCAAGAACGAGCAGGGGATGATGGAGGCCAGGATCAACGAGCTCGAAGCGATCGTCAAGAACCACGTCCTGATCGTGCCCAAGAAGACGACAGGTGTAGTCGACATGGGCAGCACGGTTCGTTTCACCGAGGACGGAGCCGACGAGGAAACCTATCGAATCGTTGGGCCGGCCGAAGCGGATCCCAAGGCAGGCCGGGTGAGCTATGAGTCAGCGCTGGGCAAGGCGTTGATCGGGCACAAGGTCGGCGAAGAAGTCGAGATCAAGACGCCGAACGGTTCCTACAACGTGAAGATTGTCGGCATTGCGTAGCGTCGCCACCATGACTCCGCTGGAAGACCTTCGCGCCTGGATGGCGCGGCACAACCTGGACGCCGCCTACATCACAAAGCCCGTCTCCATCGCCTACCTGACGGGTTTCCACGCCGAGCCGTTTGAACGCTTGATGGCGCTCGCGGTGCGGTCGGATCGCGCGACTCTCATAGTGCCGGCGCTCGAGCGCGAGAAGGCGAGCACGCATGCCGATCGCGCCGAAGTCGTGGCGTGGCGTGATGGAGAGGACGCGTACGCGCTGGTGCGCGCCGCGCTCGAAGGGTGTGCGGAGATCGGCGTGGAGAAAGAGCACCTGAGCGTTCAAGCCGCGGAGACGTTGCTCGCCCGCACCGACGCGCGAGAGATGGTCGACGCAGGTCCGGAGATTCGGCGCCTGCGACGGATCAAGAACCAAAACGAGCAGGAAAAGCTCGCGCGTGCCGCCGCGATCACCGACGCGGTTGGGGACGATGTCCTCGACCGGCTTCGTCCTGGGCAGACCGAGCTCGAGGTGTCGGTCATGATCGGCGCAGCGATCGGCGCTCATGGCGGAACTCTCGCGTTTGAAACTCTCGTCCAGTCCGGACCAAACTCGGCGCTGCCTCATATGCGTCCGACGAGCCGCGTGCTGAGCGCAGGCGACCTGGTCCTCCTCGATTTCGGCGCGGCGTTCGACGGCTACAACGCGGACACAACGCGCATGGCCGTGATCGGCGAGCCGAGCGAGCAGGACACGGAGGTCCACCGTCTCGTTCTCGCCGCGCACGACGCCGCCATCGCCGCGGTGCGCGCCGGCACCACGACCGGCACCGTCGACCTGGCGGCGCGTCAGGTGATCGAAGCCGCGGGCATGGGCGAGCGGTTCTTTCACCGGGTGGGCCACGGTCTCGGCCTCGAGGCACACGAGGATCCGAGCCTCGACCCGGGGTCGGCCACCGTGCTCGAAGCGGGGATGGTGTTCACCGTCGAGCCCGGAATCTACATTCCGGGTTGGGGCGGCGTGCGCATCGAAGACGACGTGGTGGTCGAACGCTCAGGCGCCCGGCTATTGACCAGGGGTGATCACTCGCTGCACGTCGTCAGCGACGGGTAAGTGCTCGCACCGGGCATGCGCCGGACGGCGCAGCGTACACAGGTCTACAACGCGATAGTTTCCCTCGGCGGACACTGCACGGCGGAGGAGATCGCCGCGGAGATTCACAAGAACAAGCCAGGTTTTCCGCGCAGCACGGTCTACCGGGCGCTGGTGGCTTTGACCGCGACGGGGTCGGTCTATGCCGCGCACCTCGGTG
>JALYSJ010000084.1 GCA_030854855.1 Candidatus Dormiibacterota bacterium | reverse complement strand
GAGGCGATGGCGTCCCCGGTGCCGTCCTTAATGGGCAGGACGACCTCCACCCACGCGTGTGTGCCTCCCTGGCCGAGGAGGTGCCCTGACACGTAACGGGATGGCAGGCCGCATGACCGGCAGACCGCAAGCATCACGTGCGCGTAGTCCTGGCAGACCCCAGACCCGAGAGCAAGCGCCTCCGCCGCGGTCGTCCGCACCCCCGTCACGCCGTGCTGGTAGGTCATCGATTGATACACCCAGTCGTTGATCGCGTCCGCCAGCGGCAATCCCCATTCGGCCGAATCCGCGAGCTGCTCAGCCGCACGCTTGATTCGATCGTCGGCGGTGGTGAGCGGCGAAGGCTCGAGCAAATAGCCGTCGGTGAGCCAGCCGTCGGCGAGCCGGTTCGGCTCGCATGCATGCCGCTCCACGGAGACCTCGGCCACGAACTCGATCGCCTCCCGGACTCGGGGCGCAAAGACATTGACGATCACGTTGCCGAAACGGTCCTGCCCATGCTCGAACTCGACGCCATCCCGATCGACCGAGAGCTGGTGCTTGAGGCGCAGCTGATCGCCGAACCGCTCGGGCGGAATGACCACCAGGCGGTGGTTCAGATTGCGAATCGGCTCCGGGTATTCGTAACGGAAGCTCTGCCGTAGCTGGTATGAAACACGGCGGGCCGAAGCCCATTCGACGGGGGAAGGTTCGATGGCCATCACGAGTCCTTGGCCACGTCGGCCCACACGGTCATCGACTTGAAGGCCGCCGGTCCGAACGTGGTCAGCATGGCGACGTCCAGCGCGTCTCGCCCCCGTCCGATCAGCACCCGCCCGACCCGGCGCTTGTTGTTGCGCGGGTCGAAGGTCCACCAACGATCGCCCAGATAGACCTCCATCCAGGCCGCGAAGTCCATCGGAGCGGGGTCGAACGGTACGTAAATGTCCGGCAGGTAGCCGAAGACGTACCGCGTCGGGATGTTCATTGCCCGGCAGAAGCTGACCGCGACGTGAGTGAGGTCCCGGCACACCCCGATCCGGTCCCTGAGCACGTCGGTTGCGGTCGTCAGCGGATTGCTCGTGCCGTACTTGAACTTGATGTTGTCGTGTACCCAGTCGCAGATCGCCTGTACCCGCGCGCCACCCTGCGGCGTGTGGCCGAACAGCTCCCAGGCCATGCCCTGCAGCTCGTCCGAGAGGCAGTACCGGCTTGGCAGCGTGAAGTGGAGCACCTCGCCAGGCAGCTGCTCGACAGGAACCTGCGGCATGCCCGACGCGTCCGGGTCGGGCTCGTCCGGGACCGCGCAGATGGCGTCGTAGCGCAGGACCATGGGGCCGGACGGCATCACGAAGCGCTTGACGGGGTTGCCGTAGATGTCGCTGTACTCGTCCACTTGCAGGGGAGGCGTCGTCGACCATGTCTCGCTCACCAGCTGGTGGCTAGAGTCTGATCGAGGGCGAACCTGTACCGTGACAGGAGTCGGAGCGTTCACGTCGTAGCTGAACTCGCAGCCGACGCGCAAGTCGATTTTTTGGCTACTTTTGGTTGGTATGGCGAAACTATAACGGTGGCCTCCGCAAATTCCTTGGACGCTGACTACAAGACCAACGGCTTTTATGACGAAATGCTTGCGGCTTCCGGCCAGCCAAGGCCCGGCTACCGCAGGCTCTACGACCAGCTCCAGAAGCTCGGCCCAAGGGAGCTCGCCCGCCGGCGCGACCTGGCGATGCAGATGTTCCGCAACCACGGGATCACTTTCGCCGTCTACCCGGACGCGCAGGGGACGGAAAAAGTCTTCCCCTTCGACATCATCCCGAGGGTGATCTCGGCCCAAACCTGGCGCCGCCTGGAGGCTGGCCTCAAGCAGCGCATGGCGGCCTTGAACCTGTTCCTTGACGACGTCTACGGGCGCAAGCTGATCCTCAAGCAGCGCGCGGTCCCGCCGGAGATCGTGCTCACCAGCCCGCAGTACCTTCGGGAGGTCGAGGGGCTGCCCGTGCCCCATGGAATCCACTGCCACATCGCCGGCATCGACCTCGTCCGTGACCAGAAAGGCAAATTTTTCGTGCTCGAGGACAACCTGCGTACGCCTTCCGGGGTCTCGTACGTGCTCGCCAACCGCCACGTCATGAAGCGGGTGCTACCCGATCTGTTCGCGGGCTACCCTGTGCGGCCGGTCGAAGGCTACGTCCATGAGCTGCTCCGCCACCTGCGGTGGCTCGCGCCCGAGGGCGTGGACGATCCCACTGTTGTGCTCCTCACCCCCGGTATCAACAATTCGGCCTACTACGAGCATCTGTATCTCGCCAAGCAGATGGGGATCGAGCTGGTGGAGGGCACGGACCTGGTCGTCGACCTCGACCACGTCTTCATGAGGACCACTCGCGGCCTCAAGCCTGTGCACGTGATCTACCGCCGGCTCGACGACGAATGGCTCGATCCGATATTCGGGCGCCAGGAATCCCTGGTCGGGGTGGCAGGCCTCGTCAACGCGTACCGCGCCGGCAACGTCGTCATCGCGAACGCATTGGGGAATGGCGTGGCGGACGACAAGGCGGTCTACGCGCTTGTCCCGAAGATCATCCGCTATTACCTCGACGAGGACCCCATCCTTCCTAACGTGCTGACCTACCTCTGCGCCGTGGACGAGGACAGGCGCTACGTGCTCGACCACATCGAGGAGCTGGTGGTCAAGACCGTCGACGGCTCAGGAGGATACGGAATGCTGATCGGGCCCGAATCGACCAAAGCGCAGCGTGAAGAGTTTCGCAAGCGCATCACGGCCTGGCCCCGCAGCTTTATCGCGCAGCCGGTCGTGAACCTCTCAGTGCAGCCGATCTTCGATGGCGTCCGGCTTCGCCGCACGCACCAGGACCTGCGCCCGTTCGTCCTGACCGGCCCCGACGTCCGCGTCACGTCCGGCGGGCTGACGCGAGTTGCCCTCAAACACGGGTCGCTGGTCGTGAACAGCTCCCAGGGCGGGGGAAGCCGTGATACCTGGGTGATGGCGGACGAGAACTCTGAGGTCGAAACGGAGATCGATGCTTAGCCGAGCCGCCACCTCGCTCACCCTGCTTGGGCGGCATCTCGAGCGCGCCGACCACCTGGCGCGGATTCTGGGCGTGCACGTCTCCCTCTCCCTCGACCGCGCCGACGAACCCGGACCGGAGTTCTGGAACCGGTTCATGGAGCTTGCAGGATGGCGCGGCAGCGACACTCGCCACCGCGATCAAGCCGTCGAGGTGGTGATCACGGGCTCGCTCGGGCCGTCGGTGCAGGCGAGCGTCGCAGCCGCGCGCCTGGCCGCGCAGGCGGTCCGTCCATCACTTCCCACCGAGCTCTACGAGCAGGTCAACGCCCTGCACTGGCGGCTGCAGGAACCAACGTGGCAGCCTGACCTCTATCCATTTCTCACGGACGTGCAGCTGAGCATCAAGCTCGTCGATGGCCTCCTCGAGGACACGATGCAGCACGACGAGGCGCGCGACTTCGTCCGGCTCGGCAAGTTTGTCGAGCGCACCGCGAACGTCACGTCGATAGTCACGCGCAAGTCCGCCGAGCTGGGGGACGAGCCGGAGGACACCCTGGAGTGGTCCGCGGTGCTGAAGTCGTGCTTTGCTTTCGAGTCTTACCAGGCGCGCTACAGCGGGGGTGTGACGCCGGAGCGGGTGATCGAGTGCCTCCTTCTCGACCCTACGCTGCCACGGTCGGCTCGCTTCTCGGCACAGGTTGCCTTCTCCTCGGTCACGCGAATCGACGGTCCAGGCAGGCGGTCGAAGCCGAAGCGGCTGCTGGCGCGCCTCCACGGGATGTTCGAGGATGCCGGCGCGCAGCTGGTCGCCGAGCACCCACGTGAGTTCGATGCGGAATGCCGAAGTCTGCTGAATCAGCTCGAGGTGGCGCTGCGGGAAACCTACTTCCACCCAAGCAAGGTCCCGGCGAACGTGATCGGCGACGAAGGACGAGCCATGCCGCAACAACAGCAACAGCGGGCTCGTCGCGCAGGGAAGGCGCCATGAAGCTCGAGGTTGTGCATAGCACCCACTACCGCTATTCGGGCCCGATTGCCGAAACCGTCATGGAGGTGCGCCTCAGACCCATGGACGGGCTTGGGCAGCGGTGCCTCGAGTTCGAGCTCGATGTCAGCGCGGGAATCAAGCCTCTGTCCTACCGCGACGGTTACGGCAACAACGTGCACTACTTCAACCTCGTCCGTCCGCACACTCGCTTGAGCATCACCAGCCGGTCGGTCGTGGAGACCGGCGGCGATCCCGACACCGACCCTGGTGAAGAGCTTGTGCAGGATTTCTGGCGGTTCCGCTCGCCGGTCAAGGACGTGGCGGGCATCCGGCAGCTGGCAAAAGCGCATCTGATCGCCGACCCGAGCTCAGGCACGGCCGTGGAGCAGGCGCTTGACGAGCTGACGCTGGCAATCAGCAGGGACTTCGCTTACGACCGCGCGGTCACCAATGTTTACAGCAGCGTCGACGAGGTGCTGGCTTTGCGGGCCGGCGTCTGCCAGGACTTCGCGCATCTCCTCATCGCCGTCGCGCGGGCGATGGGCGTGCCGGCCCGTTACGTCAGCGGGTACATTCACCAGCCGGGCGATTCAAGCACGACCACCGCCTCCCACGCCTGGGCGGAGGCGTGGGTACCGGGACGCGGCTGGATCGGCTACGACGCCACGCATCCGGTTCGCACCTCCGAACACCATGTCCGCCTGGCCGTCGGGCGCGACTACACGGACGCAGCGCCGACCCGCGGAATTTACGTGGGCTCGGCCACCGGCGCCATGGAAGTTCACGTTCGAACTCGCGACCTGTCGGCGTCCCACTAAAGGAATCCGGACTAATTGGTGGCGAGCGCCATACGCCGTCCCGTGCCCATGCTCTAGCCTTGCTCGCAATGCACAACTGGCCGGTCATTGCGATCGAGATCGAGATTATCCGGGGAGGTCCCCCGACTTAGAGCGCATCGCCTGAGTCGTGGAACCTCCCGCCAAATGGGCCGGGAGGTTTTTTTATGTCCAATCGAAGGATCGTCGTCTACGACACGACACTGCGCGACGGGGCGCAGGGTCCCGCCGTGTCGTTTTCAGCTTCTGACAAGCTGCGCATCGCCCGCGCCCTCGATGAGCTTGGCTTCGACTACGTCGAAGGCGGGTTTCCTGGTTCCAACCCTAAGGACGAGGAGCTTTTCGCCGCCCTTCACAAGCATCCTCTGAAACAAGCGCGGCTAGCCGCATTCGGCGCGACGCGGCGTGCCAACGGCCGGTGCGAGGACGACGCCAACCTCGGCGCCCTCGTTCGAAGCGATGCGCCCGTCTGGACGCTTGTCGGCAAGAGCGACTCATGGCAGGTCAGCACGGTGCTGCAGACCACCAACAACGAGAACCTGGCGATGGTGGAGGAATCCGTGGCGTACGGCGTCGGGCTTGGACGCGAACTGATATTTGACGCCGAGCACTTCTTCGACGGTTTCGCTCGAGACGCCGAGTATGCAGTCGAGGTGTGCCTTACCGCCGCCCGCGCCGGCGCCGCGTGGGTGGTTCTCTGCGACACCAACGGCGGCAGCATGCCGGCGGAGATCAGACGAGGAGTGGAGGCGGTCCGCCGTGCCCTGGCAGAGCTCAACAGTCCGGTTCGCGTCGGCATCCACACCCACAACGACTGCGAGCTCGCTGTCGCGAACACCCTCGAAGGCGTGCTGGCGGGAGCCGACATGGTGCAGGGCACGATCAACGGCTATGGAGAGCGATGCGGCAACGCCAACCTGGTCTCGGTCGTCGCCAACCTCGTTGTCAAGCTCGGCTTTGAAGCTCTCCCCGCCGCCTCAGTGGCGCGATTCAGCGACCTTTCCCGCACTGTCGCCGAGATCGCCAATCTCGCCCTCCCGCTGCAGCAGCCGTTCGTCGGTCACGGCGCGTTCGCGCACAAGGGAGGGCAGCACGTCGCCGCGGTGCTGAAACACAAGGATTCCTACCAGCACATCGATCCGGGTGTGGTGGGCAACGAGCCGCGCGTGCTCGTCTCGGAATTGTCGGGCCGAGGCAACGTACTGGCCAAGGCACGCGAATTCGGGCTGGAGCTCGACCGCGACGACCCACAAACCCGGTGGCTCGTTCAGCACCTGAAGGAGCTCGAGCACCGCGGCTACTCCTACGAGGCCGCGGATGCGTCTTTCGAGATGCTCGTGCGCCGTCTGCAGCCCGGCTACAAGGCCCCATGGACGGTGGCCGACTTCACGACCTACGTACGTAAGAACGGCGGCTCAGTGAACGCCGAAGCGACGGTCCAGGTCGATGTCGGCGGCACGCGGTATCACACCGCAGCCAGCGGAAACGGGCCTGTAAATGCGCTTGACGCCGCCCTGCGGAAGGCCCTCAGTCCACGTTTTCCAGGTCTTCGAGGCGTGACGCTGCACGACTACAAGGTCCGCATCCTCGACGGCGACGCGGGCACTGCGGCGACCACACGCGTTCTCGTCGAATCGGGCAAAGGCCTCAAGCGGTGGACCACCATCGGCTGTTCGAGCAACATCATCGAGGCATCGCTGCTGGCTTTAGTCGACTCGCTGGAGTTCGCGCAGTACGCCTGAGCGCGGGCAGCGGACGAAGGTCAGGCGGTGGTGGCGCTGATCCTGGCGGTCGTCTGGGCCGGGCGGGGCGCCTTACTTCGTCAGGTAGGGTTCGATCATCCGTGCGAGCTCCTCGAGCTTGCTCAGCGCTGAGTCCCTGCCATCTGGCGGCACGTAGTAGATGCAACGCTCGACTCCGGCGTTGGCCATCCGCTCGATCTCACTGGCGGTTGGCTTCGGGTAGTACGTGACTGGGATGTGTCCGCGGCCCGCGGCTCGCGCCATCTCCTGAAGCTCGGGAATGCGCTCGATTGCGTCCCCGCGGTTCGGCATCCAGCCATCGGCATAGCGCACCACACGTTCCAGGATTTTCGGTCCGCTGCCGCCGAGCAGAACCGGCGGATGCGGCTTCTGAACAGGCTTGGGCCAGCTCCAGATCGGCCCGAAATCCACCATGTCTCCGTGGTACTCGGCCTCCTCCTGGGTCCAGATCGCCTTAACCGCTTCGACCCTTTCACGCAAGAGCTTCCACCGGGTGCTGAAGTCAGTGCCGTGGTCGGCCATCTCTTCGCGGTTCCATCCAGCGCCGATGCCGAAGATGAATCGACCGTTCGACACGAGGTCGACGCTCGCAACCTCCTTGGCAGTGTGGATCGGATCGCGCTGGACCAAAAGACAGATCCCGGTACCAACCCGAATCGTCTTGGACGCCAGCGCGGCAACAGTGAGCGCGATGAAGGGATCCATGGTGTGCGAGTACTGCTTGGGCAATTCATCGCCACCTGGCCACTTGCTGAGCCGGCTCACTGGAATGTGTGAATGCTCTGCGACCCACAGCGACTCAAAACCCAGCTGCTCGGCGGCCGGCGCGAGCTCCGTCATCGAGATCGCGTACTCGGTGGGAAAAATCGCGACGCCGAACTTCACCCATTCATGGTGAACGATCCCGAGGACGCTGTTTCTAAACGAGCAGGAACTTCCTCGGAACCGGCGGCCCCAACCGAGTCACCTGAGCGTCAAGAGCCTTGAACATGGCTGACACCACCCGGGCATCGAGCCGGCCGGGCGCCTCTTCCATCAGAACCCTGCGGGCCTCCCTGGACGATCTCGCCGTCCGATAAGGCCTGTCGGAAGTCAACGCGTCGTAGGTGTCGGCGACGGCAACGATTCGGGCCTCAATCGGAATCGAATCGGCCTCGAGCCCATATGGGTAGCCGCTGCCGTCCAGTCGCTCGTGGTGATAGAGCACCGCAAGCAGAGCCCTCCTCGATTGGCTGTCGCCGAGGATGGACAGGCCAATCTCAGGGTGCGCCTTCATCAGCGTCCATTCGGCTTCATCCAGGGCCGCGCGCTTGCCCAGGATCTCGTCGGGGATGGCGAGCTTGCCGATATCGTGCATAAGACCGGCCCTGGCGAGCACGCGCAACTCTGTGGCGGTCATCGCCAGCTCGCGACCGATCTGGACGCAGAGCTTCGCAACTCGCCGATTGTGGCCGAGCGCTTCTCGGTCCTTGACCAGATGGCCGAAGACCACGACCGCGTCCAACCAACCTTTGACTTGAGAGACCGGATGTGGAACCACTTGGGACTCCCTCCCGGAGGCTTACCGGCGCCGCGGGCACGGTATTACAAGCCCGCCTGGTTAGGACAACGGCCGGAAGATCCCTTCTGGTCGCAAGATTTCTCGTCTTCGCGGCTACATCGAGTAGCCGGCCGGGCATGCTCGACCCTCACCGCCATGTGAGCGCGGGACCGAGTTTCTTCTCGAACAGCTCCGCCACCTCGCCTGGTTTGGGAAACCGACCGGCTGCCTTCTTGCTGAACAGGAGCTGACTGTCGAGAGTGATTTCGAACGCACCGCCGGCGCCGCTCTGCAGCTCAACTGAACGCATGATCGGCGCCCAGCGGCTTAGCAGATCGCCGGCCAGGCTCACGGCCCGGTCAAGGTAGTCTCAGGGAACGCAGTATTCGATCCGCGCCTCGTGAATCGGCGTAATCACCCGTCGATCATAGTGACCCGTTGTGGATGATCAGACGGCGCGCATGCGGTTGTTCTTCGCGTTGTGCTCGACCTCGGCAAGACCCAACGCCTCGAGCAACGGTGGCATATACATGCCAAAGCGGCCGCGCAAGCCCTTTTTGATCCCGTACCAGCCACCGACCGGATTCTTCGGCGACCGGCCCCAGGCCTCGACAGTGCCCTCCGCCGCCGGCTTTTGCTCGTCGGCGCTGCCTAGAGGCATCCAATCGCCGTGCTTCTTGAGCATGGCGTGAAGGTCTTCGATGGCACGAAGGTGGTAACGGAGCTCCGTCTTGCCGACGACGCAGACGATCGCCGGCGGGTCGAGAGCCGCGTCCTTGTACATCAAGTATTCAGACGACCCACTGGGCGTTGTCAGCTGCCATGGGGACTGCTTTGTGCCTGAGCCCCTGACGCTCGGTGCTGCCACTTCGGACCTCTCCTTTTCCAATCCGTAACCATTCTGTTACGGTAACTTGCCCGTTACCATACTCCAACGTGAAGGTACGTGGTGCCAGGCTCGACGATCCATTTGACGCGCTGGGGAATCCTCACCGTCGAGCCATTCTTGAGCTGCTTGCGAGGAAGACGCGATCGGTCCAGGAGATCGCCGACCACCTCCCGATCAGCCGGCCCGCAGTCTCGCGTCACCTCCGTTTGCTCAACAAAGCTGGGCTCGTGGCCGATGAGCAAGCGGGCAACCGGCACCTTTACCGCCTCGACGAGAAGGGCGCCGAAGCAGCTCGGCGGTACCTGGCGCAGGTTTGGGGTCACGTGGGCAACCGCTTCCGGATGTTTGCCGAGAACACCACGCCGACCAAAACCCGCTGATGATCGAGCCACTCAAGTTGTCCTTCGTTGTGGCATGTCCCGCTGAGCACGCATTTGCGATTTGGACAGCCAAAGCGTCGTCCTGGTGGCCGGTCGAGCACACGGCGTCGCACGAGCGAGGAGCGAAGATCATCTTCGAGCCACGCCAAGGAGGACGGATCTTCGAACGCACGCCGGCCGGGCGCGAGATCAGCTGGGGCGAGATCCTCGAGTGGGATCCGCCACGCCGTCTGCGCTATCTCTGGCACATCGCCACGGACCCCGCAAATGCCACCGACGTGGTGATCGTCTTTCGCGAGCTCTCCGAGTCGTCTACGAGCGTCGAGATCGAGCACGGTGGATGGGATGGCCTCGGTGAGATCGGGACCGCGTGGCGGGACGCAAATCACGCGGGGTGGGAGGGCGTGCTGCCGCCTTACCGGGCCTCGTGCAACGCGAGCTGATCAGAAAGTAAGACGAGTCAACCGCCACAACCGGCCGGGCGGATACATGGGGTACAGCGTGACGAGAGTGGCGTCAACCTTGTAATCGCCCAGCACGATGTGCACGTTGCCTTCTTTGGTGCCGGCGGGGATCGGCTTTTCGAGGACGACAGCGCTCGTGTCGAGCCGCTCCCTGAGCACCATGCCCGGCCACGTGACCACATCGACGTCGACCGGCGAGACCAGGTCGGATTGCGTACCCCACGGCGTGACGTACGTTGCGATCGTCTGGTTGCGAGCGATCACGCGCCGCAGGTGGAGCGCCGACTGCATCGACGCGACCAAGGCCCGAGCGGCCGCGAATGCGCTGTCCAGCGTTGGCTGTCCCATCACAC